>CAYNXK010000067.1:0-10639 GCA_964401125.1 uncultured Aliiroseovarius sp. | reverse complement strand
ATAGAATTGTTAATGTGGAGCGGCCGCAGGCGGAGATGAAAAAGCAATTCTGGGCGGTTTGTCAGCCCTGCAAATCGGCCCACATATCCAGGTCACGCTGGGCGGTCCAGATGCGCGGCGTGTCGATACCACGGGCTTCATCATAGGCGCGGGCCACGTTGAAGGGCAGGCAGTGTTCATAGATGGCGTAGTCGGCAAATTTTGGGTCGCAGGCTTCGCGCACTGCTTCCCAGGCTTCTTTCAGCGAGCCGCCACGGGCTGCCACGCATGCCGCCGCTTCATAGGTTGTATCAACGAAATCGCGGGTATTTTCAATGGCGGCTTCCACCATGTCCTTGCCCATAAGAGCATCACCGCGCCCTGGCGCAATGGCATCCACATTGAAGTTGGCAATGTTGTCGAGCGTATGGCCCCAGTCGCCATAATGCCCGTCGCCGCAATAGCAGGCCGAGTGGTATTCAACGATGTCGCCACTGAACATCACGTTCTGGTCTGGCACATGAATAACGATGTCACCCGCCGTGTGGGCACGGCCCAGATGCATCAGGTTGATCTGGCGCTTACCGAGGTAGATGGTCATGTCATTACTGAATGTAGTGGTGGGAAAGGTTAGGCCGGGGATGCTTTCATGGCCCTCAAACAGGCGTGGAAAGCGTTGAAATTCGCTGTCCCAGTCTTCCTGCCCGCGCTCTACCACCATGGCGCGTGCCGCATCGCCCATGATGATCTGATCCGCCCCGTAAGCCGAGGCCCCCAATACGCGGACTGCGTGATAGTGGGTCAGCACCACGTGGCTAATGGGTTTGTCTGTGACCTCACGCACCTTTTCGATAACCTTGGCTGCCAGGCGTGGGGTGGCCTGCGCCTCAATGATCATCACGCTGTCATCGCCAATGATGACGCCGGAATTGGGGTCACCCTCGGCGGTGAAGGCGTAGAGGCCATTGCCAACCTCGGTGAATGAGATCTTCTTCTCAGTTATGTCGCCTTGGGATGCGAATGCTTTGGCCATGGTGTTTTATCCTTTATGTTGGTGCCCACGTAAGCTCTGGCCCACGGTACGGCATCTGCCCGAATGGTCATTTGGAACTGTGGCCCTGTGCCAGTTTTACCGCTTGTAGGGGTCCGAGAGGGCGGGCAGGATGGTTCCTGTACAGGGGCCAAAGCCGATCTTGAAGCCATCGCCTTGTGCCGTGCCGTGCAAAGACAGGGTATCGCCATCCTCAAGGAAGCTGCGGGCCTCGCCACTGACCAGCGTAATTGGTTCTTTGCCGCCCCAGGAGATTTCCAGCATCGAGCCGCGCGCGCTTTTCACCGGCCCGGAAATGGTGCCAGAGCCAAGCAGGTCGCCCACATTCATCGGGCAGCCCGAGCTGCTGTGGTGCGCCAGTTGCTGGGCCGCGCTGTAATACAGCTCGCGCATGTTGGTGCGGGTGATGGTGGTAGCATCCTTGCCCTCGGGGGCGAGGCTGGCGCTGAGGTCTATGTCATAGAGCATGGGGCCGGTATCCTTGAGGTGGTCCAGCAGTTCAAACTCGCGCACCGGCGTACTTACGCGAAACGGGGCAAGGGCGGCTGCGGTAATAATCCATGGAGAAACCGTAGTGGCAGTAGCTTTGGCCTGAAATGGCCCCAGCGGTTGGTATTCCCAGGCCTGAATATCGCGCGCCGACCAGTCGTTCAGCAGCACATAGCCGAATATCATCGCATCCGCCTCGTCCACCGTAACCGGCCCGTCCGAGGGCTGGCCGACGATGGCGCCTATTTCAAGTTCAAGGTCAAAGCGGGCGCAGGGGGCAAAACGGGGTTTGTTGTCGTTCGGGCCTTTGAGTTGCCCCCACGGGCGGCGCACGGGCGCACCCGACACGACCACAGAAGAGGCCCGGCCATTATAGCCAATCGGTATATGCAGCCAGTTGGGTGGCAGGGCGTTTTCGGCACCGCGAAACATGGTGCCCACATTGGTGGCGTGATGGCGCCCGGAGTAGAAGTCGGTGAATTCTGAGACCGCAAAGGGCATGTGCATTTCGGCGTCGGCCTGTGCCACCAGCGCCTTTTTAAGCGCCTCCTGGGTTTCATCGCTAGCGGCCTCGCCCAGCATATCCTGCAAGCTGGCCCGGAAGCTGGCCCAGATATCAGGCCCCATATCCATAAATTCGTTCCACATGGGCAGGTCAAACACCGCCACCTCATCCAGATGGATCACGCCTGCCTCTTCCAGTGCGGTCACATCGAGAATCATATCGCCAATGGCCACCCCGCAATGAGGCTCCAGCGTAGCCGTGGAAAACACCCCGCAAGGCAAGTTGTTCAGCGGGAAGGGGGTGTTGGCGTCATTGGCGCTTTGCACCCAGGATTTCAGCAACTGGCTCATATGTTCCTCATTCAGCGTTAGGTTGGTTTTCAGGCCGGGCGCGTTGAAACGCATCCAGTGAAAGGCAGTTTTGCTCTATCTCAACAATGCGTTCAAACGGCGCAAGGTCCAACCCCCACCGCCGCCCGTTATAAAGTTGTGCTACCATGCAGATATCGGCAAGGTCCGGGGCATCGCCAAAGGAAAACCGCGTATGCGGGCGGATCATTGCCTGATAGGCGGTCAGACCCTCGTGCATCCAGTGGAGCATCCAGTTGGTAATTTCAGCCTTGCTGGGGCCCATTGCTTCAAGATATTGCACCACACGCAGATTGTTGACCGGGTGAATATCTAGCGCCACCGCATGCGCCGCTGCCATGACGCGCGCACGCTTAAGCGGCTCAGGGGGCAGGATGGCAGGTTCGGGCCGCAACGCCTCAAGGTAGTCGATGATAGCCAATGATTGTGTCAGGTGGCTGCCATCATCCAGCGTCAGGCTCGGCACTCCCCTACCGGGGTTGATAGCGGTATAATCCGGGCGGCGCTGCTCGGCTTTGATCAGGTCCACAGGCACAATTTCATAGTCAAACCCCTTGAGGTTTAACACCACCCGCACCCGATATGAGGTGGTTGAGCGCCAGTAGGAATAGAGCCTCATGGCCCGCTTCCCTTATCTCCGCTGTCACTATCGTTAGGCTTTGACTTGCGGGCCTGAGATGATTTTACGCCCATTCCAACCAACGCCAATATGATAAGGGCCGCCAAGGCAAAGGCTGGTAATGTAAGGTCCATTTTTATTTTTCCTCCGGGTTACCATCAAACTTCTTTTCTACACCCTTCCAGCACTCAATGTAATCATCTTGCATGGGGGCCTCGTGGGCCGCGAAGGCCGTCAGGTGTTGTGGAAAGCGGGTCTCAATCATGAATGACATGGTATTATCGAGCTTTTCCGGCTTGAGCGTAGCATTGCTGGCCGCCTCAAAAGCATCACGGTCCGGGCCGTGTGGCAGCATCATATTGTGTAAGGACATGCCGCCGGGGGTAAACCCTTCGGGCTTGGCATCATAAATACCATATATGTTGCCCATCAGCTCGGACATGATGTTCTTGTGATACCACGGCGGGCGGAAAGTATCCTCGGCCACCATCCAGCGCTCACGAAACAGCACAAAGTCTATGTTCGCAGTGCCTTCCTGGCCGCTGGGCGCGGTCAGTACCGTAAAGATAGACGGGTCCGGGTGGTCAAACAGAATGGCCCCAACCGGGCTGAAGGTGGTCAGGTCATACTTCAGCGGCGCGTAATTTCCGTGCCAAGCCACCACATCAAGTGGGCTGTGACCAATGTGAGTTTCATGAAACTGCCCGCACCATTTGACTACCATGCGGGAAGGCACTTCGCGGTCTTCAAACCATGCCACCGGGGTTTTGAAATCACGTGGGTTAGCAAGGCAGTTGGCACCGATCGGGCCACGGCCGGGCATATCAAATTTCTGGCCATAGTTTTCGCAAACAAAGCCACGCGCCGGGCCATCAAGCACCTCAACCCGGTAAACCAGCCCGCGTGGCAGGATGGCAATTTCGCGCGGCTCAAGGTCAATCACCCCAAGCTCGGTGACAAACCGCAAGCGGCCCTCTTGCGGGATCACCAGAAGTTCGCTGTCGGCAGAGTAGAAATATTCGTTCTGCATGGAGGCGGTAACCAGATAGATATGACTGGCCATGCCCACCTGAATATTCACATCCCCCGCCGTGGTCATGGAGCGCATACCCGTCAGCCAGGTCAGCGCTGCCTTGGAATGTGGCACCGGGCTCCAGCGATATTGGCCAAGGCTGGCGCGCATCGGGTCAATATCGGGTGCCGAGCGCCAATAGGGCAGGTCAATGGGACTGAACCGCCCGGTATGCTTGACCGAAGGGCGGATACGGTAGCACCAGGTGCGCTCGTTCTGGCCCCGCGGCGCGGTGAAGGCGGTGCCCGAAAGTTGTTCGGCATAAAGGCCATAGGCGCATTTCTGCGGGCTGTTCATACCTTGCGGCAGGGCGCCAGGCAGGGCTTCTGTCTCAAAATCATTGCCGAAACCAGGCATATAATGCAGCCCGGTACTTTGGCCTGTGATGCTGTCCACCATGGCGTATCTCCTGATACTATCCGCAAAAGAGCTTGTGTCCCTGCGAAATATATCATTGCTGTTGCAATGAAATCAAGTATGCCATTCTAGATTGGGTTGGGTGAAAATTTCCTGACAATTTGAAAGGTTAAGCACCCGTTTACGTTACCCTGATAATCATGTCCTTGGGTGAATAAATGAGGTGGTGGGATGACTGCGCAATCAAATGCGCCGATAATCATCATTAAGAAAGTCAAAAAAGTGAGTGGCGGTGGCCACCACGGCGGCGCATGGAAGGTGGCTTATGCTGACTTCGTGACCGCAATGATGGCCTTCTTTTTGCTGTTATGGTTGTTGGCTTCAACGTCGGAAGATCAACGTAAGGGGCTTTCGGATTACTTTTCTCCGACAATTCCGATCCACCGTATTTCCGGTGGTACTGGCGCCTTTGGCGGCGACAGCATGTTTACGGAAGAAACTTTGCCTCAATCGGGCACCGGCGGCACACCAAGCGACCCGTCAGACAGTGAGTCCGGGCAGGCCGAAACCGAGGCTTTGCAGGCCGTAGAGGAAATGCTGACAGGTCGTTCCGGGGAAAGCATGGTAAGCGAGCAGGCCGCGCGCCATATCGTTACGCGGGTCACCGATGAGGGGCTGGTTATCGAATTGTTCGATATTGCAGATGACCCACTATTTGCGGCAAACGGCACCGAACCGACTCAGGTCATGCGGGACCTTGTCCAGATGATGGTGCAGGTGTTCTCCCTTGTTCATAACGACGTTGCAATTTCCGGGCATGTCAGCGCGCAACCTGTGGTTCTGGCCTCAAACCAGGTCTGGGAGATTTCGGCGGAACGGGCAGACGTGACCCGAGAATTGCTGGAGGCGGCGGCCCTACAACCCAACCGGGTGCAGCGGGTAACCGGGCATGCAGACAGAAACCCGGTAGCACGCAATCCGATGGCAATTCGCAATAACCGAATCGAACTGGTGCTCTTGCGCTCGGATAAATAGCTGTGATTGGCGAAAATTGAGAGGATTTTATCTATTAGTGGCCTGTTAAGCTGCAGCTTGTATCTCTGAGGTCCGACTTAAAGGTCGATGCAGCAGAAAGGCGCACCATGACGATATCCTCTTCGCTTAGTGCCGGCGTAGCCGGACTGAACGCGAACGCAACGCGACTCGCAACAATTGCCGATAACATCGCGAACTCCGGCACCTTCGGATATAAACGGGCTACTGTAGACTTTGAAAGCCTCGTAATCGGTGGTGTCGCAGGGGCCGGCACATTCTCAGCCGGGGGCGTGCGCGCCTCTGCAAGCCGCCTGATTGATGAACGAGGGCCGCTTATTGGCACCAGCAACCCGCTTGATATAGCCATTGGCGGGCGCGGTATGCTGCCCATAACCTCCTCGGTCTATCTCGATTCAAGCTCTGGTGACCGGCCGCTGATGATGACAACCACCGGATCATTCCGAACCGATGCCAACGGGGTGCTGATGACGGAAAGCGGCCAGGTTCTTCTGGGCTGGCCTGCGGATTCTGACGGTAACATTGCCAACTACCCACGGGACACGATTTCTGGACTTCAGCCTGTTGTTATCAACGCCAACCAGACTGCCGGCGACCCGACCACGAACATGAACCTTGGCGTCAACCTTCCTGCAGTTGATACTGGGGTCGGTTCTAGCGGAGATATGTTACCCTTGGCGGTTGAGTACTTTGGCAACCTTGGTACATCCGAAACCCTGAGTATCGAATTCACCCCAATCGTGCCGGCCAGCGGATCTTCCAACACCTGGACCATGGTGATCAATGATTCTGCTTCCGGCGGTGCCACGATCGGCGAATTTACTCTGGTATTTGATGCCTCCCGCGCCAATGGCGGTACTCTAGCCTCGGTTACCGTCGTATCTGGTGGTACCTATGATTCCGCGACCGGCCAGTTGGCGCTGACCGTTGCCGGCGGGCCGCTCGACATGACGATCGGCCGCATCGGAGATCCCAACGGGTTGACCCAATTGTCTGATAGCTTTGCGCCGACTTCAATTACCAAGGATGGCTCACCTGTGGGCAACCTTACAGCGGTTGAAATTGACGGGCATGGCTTCATTACAGCCACCTATGACACAGGGTTCATCAGAACGATTTTCCAGGTTCCACTGGTAGATGTACCCAATCCCAATGGGCTGATCTCACTGTCAAATCAATCCTATCAGGTGTCACCACAATCGGGGTCATTCTTTCTGTGGGATGCCGGTGATGGGCCAACAGGAGAAGTTGTTGGCTTCGCCCGCGAAGGCTCCACCACGGATGTAGCCGGTGAGTTGACCAATTTGATCCAGACCCAGCGGGCTTACTCCTCAAATGCCAAGGTCATTCAGACCGTGGATGAGATGTTGCAGGAGACCACGAACATTAAACGCTGATCCCCGGGGTGGAGACGGAGGCTAAGCAATGACAATATCCGGGTCACTATTCAACGCCCTGTCCGGCCTGACCGCCGCATCCCGTGCGGCCGAACTGGTTTCGGCAAATGTCGCGAACTCCATGACCGAAGGTTATGGTGTGCGCGAGCTGGAGCTTTCTTCACGTGTACATCCCGGAGGCGGGCAGGGTGTGCATGTGAACGGCGTTTTTCGAAACGTTGATGAAGGACTGATTGGAGATCGCCGCCTGGCAGAAGCCGGGGTGGGTAATGGCCACACTCTAGCACGGTTTTTTTCACAGCTGGAAGCCACTATCGGAACTCCTGACCAGCTCAGTTCGCTTTCTGGCCGTATGGCCGCCTTTGAAAGCGCCCTGATTGAGGCTGGGGCACGCCCGGACAGCGAGGCGCGTCTGGCATCGCTGTTGAACGCGGCGCAAAGCGTTGTTCAACACCTCAATGCCTCATCAGACTCCATTCAGTCCGCCCGGATGGATGCAGACCGTGATATTACTCGGCAGGTTGATAAGCTGAACGGCGGCCTGGCACAAATTCAAAGTCTAAATTTTGAAATTCAGAAAAGCCTTGCGCGGGGGCTTGACCCGTCTTCACTCATGGATCTGCGCCAGCAAACCATTGATGACATAGCATCAATCGTGCCGTTGCGTCAGGTTCCGCGCAACAATGGACAGGTTGCCTTGTTTACACCTAGCGGAGCGATTCTACTTGACGGGCGGCCGGCTCAGATTGAGTTTTCCAGAACACCTTTCATTGTGCCGGAAATGACACTGGCATCAGGTGCGCTCTCTGGCCTCACAATCAACGGGCATGAAGCGAATGCCATGGGTGATCGTAGCCCGATCGCGGGAGGCTCTCTTGCCGCCCTGTTTCAGATCCGCGATGAAACAGCAGTAACCGCGCAAACGCAACTGGATGCGGTTGCCCGTGATCTAATTGATCGGTTCCAGGACCCTGGCCTTGACGCAACACGCGCCACCGGGGCCGCCGGCCTGTTTACAGACAATGGCGGAGCCTTTCAGTCTGTAGATGAAATAGCCCTTTCTTCCCGCCTTGCAATAAATAGCGCGGTTGATCCGGCACAGGGCGGCGCGACCTGGCGGCTACGTGACGGTTTGGGGGCGGCAGTTCCCGGCGAGGTTGGCAATGGCAGCCTACTTGCGGCAATGAATGCAGCTCTGACAACAAGCCGCATACCGGATTCCGGTGGTTTTTCAGGTGCAGCGCGCAGTGCCTCCGGCCTGGCGGCCGAGTTTCTTTCCCTGATAGGCGCTGAACGGCAGGCAGCTGATACAAGGCTCAGTTTTTCCGCATCCCAGCATGAGACACTAAAGTTACTGGAACTGGAAACCGGCGTTGATACGGATACTGAAATGAAGAAACTAATGTTGATCGAACAAGCCTTTGCAGCCAATGCAAGGGTCATGACAACTGCGGATGAAATGCTGCAATTGCTGATGCAGCTATAGGAGGAAAGCATGAGTAGTATTTCCATTGGAGACCTTGCAAGGACGTTCCAATCGCGCACCCTAACCACAGAACTGAAAGCGGATCTGACTCGCTTGGGCCGTGAGCTTTCTACAGGTATTCGGTCTGACATCTCATCCGCCTTATCGGGGGATTTTGGTCCAATTGCCGATATCAAAAGGCTGCTCACAACACTTGAGGCCCGGCGAACAGCCACAATAGAGGCGGACATTCTGACGAATACGATGCAAGTTTCACTTGAGGCGGTGCAGGAAAATGGCCGTGAAATGAGCCTGTCCCTCCTATCTTTGCAAGGCAATCAAAATGCTGCCACTCATGAAATGATAGCCAATGATGCCCGCGCCCGGTTTGATATGATTGTCACGTCTCTCAATGCCCATGCTGGGGGGCGAACGATATTCGGTGGTGCGGCTTCTGATAGAGCAGCCCTTGCAAGCTCGTCAGATATGCTTGCCGCCCTGGTCACGGCAACGACCGGAGAAACCACTGCCAATGGCGTAATCGCAGCAGTTGATGCATGGTTCGATACACCATCTGGCGGGTTTGAAACCATGGGCTATCTGGGGTCGGAAAATGCTTTGGGGTCATTTCAGTTGGGTGAAGGCGAAGTCGTAGGTATTCAGGCCCGCGCTGATGATACTGCTCTGCGTGAGGTGATGAAGAGCTTTGCCCTCGCCTCATTGGCAGCAGAAGGCGTTCTCTCAACCAACCCTTCAGAGCAAGCATCCTTGCTGACCACCGCAGGCCAGCGCATGATGGGCGGGGATCAGGATTTGACTGCTCTGCGCGCTGAAATAGGCGCGCTACAAGCACGGATAGAAACAGCATCTGTGCGCAATGCCGCACAACAAACGTCACTGGAGCTTGCCCGTAATGATCTGATCTCAGTTGACCCCTTCCAAACAGCCAGCGAGTTGGAAGCCGCCTATACCCGGCTTGAAACTTTTTACACAGTCACTGTGCGCCTCTCGCGCCTTACATTCACGGACTTTATGAGATGATAATGCCTCCAACCCGGCTCGCTTTAGCCTTCCTGACCTTCTTAATGCTGCTCTCATCCACGGCATATGCTGCATCTATTCGAATTAAGGATCTGGTGGAGTTTGATGGCGTGCGTGGCAATGACCTTATCGGATATGGTCTGGTGGTTGGCCTGAACGGCACAGGCGACGGCATTCGCAACTCGCCCTTTACCGAAGATATTATGTCCAATATTCTGGAACGCCTTGGCGTGAATATCACCGGCGAGCAGTTTCGGCCTAAAAATGTGGCCGCTGTGTTCGTAACGGCAGTTTTGCCGCCATTTGCACGCGCAGGTGCCAGAATAGATGTAACTGTTTCTGCAATCGGAGATTCCAAAAGCCTATTGGGCGGCACATTGATCATGACACCGCTAAACGCAGCAGACGGAGAAATATATGCAGTTAGTCAGGGTACGATTATTGCGGGGGGGGTCTCGGCAGAAGGTAATGGGGCCAGTGTAGTTCAGGGCGTACCAACTTCAGGCTCAATCCCCTCAGGTGCGCGGGTTGAGCGCGAGTTAGATTTTGATTTCACCCAGCTAACATCCATTCGTCTGGCTTTGCGGACGCCCGATTTTACAACCGCTGAACGCATAGAGACGGCGATAAATAGAAAGTACGGGCGCGTTGTATCCCGAATGCTTGATAGTGGGACGGTATTATTGGACATCAACGCAACACAATCCCTGTCGCCCGCCCATGCAATTGGTGCGATTGAAAACCTGCCTGTAATTCCTGAAACAAGGGCGCGGGTTGTGGTTGATCAGCGGTCAGGAACTATCGTGATGGGGGCTGATGTTCGCATCAGCCGTGTTGCGGTTTCGCAGGGGAATCTGACCATTAGAATTGAGGAGGAGCCACTGGTCATTCAACCCAATCCGTTTACTGACGGTGAAGCGATTGTGGTTCCGCGCACAAGAGCTGCACTTGAAGAAGAGCCGGGAATTGGTCTTGCGGAAGTCAGTGAAGGCACCACTTTGTCTGAAGTTATAGCCGGCTTAAACGCGCTGGGAGTGTCACCACGTGATATGATAGATATCCTGAAAAGTATTAAGGCTGCCGGGGCGCTGCATGCAGAATTTATTGTCCGTTAATACAATATAACAGAAACCAGGCTATTGTGCAGCGGGTCTAGTGCCGTCATGCGCCTTCAGTTTGGAAGCATGAACTGGACCTGTCGCGCTTTAGTTCCGCTCCGAGTGCTCATTTAAGCGGCTATTCG
>CAYNXK010000066.1:0-10725 GCA_964401125.1 uncultured Aliiroseovarius sp. | reverse complement strand
CTTGATAAAAAAGCAATCCTTGAACTGGAAATTCTCGCCGGAAGGTGGAATCAAAACCCCACTGGCAAAGCCGTTCATCTGGATTTCAACATTCGATATTATCATCCGGTTGAGTTGGCTGAAGCCCGAAAAATCCAGCACGTATTTGTAGCGGGTAAAAGTATAGCTCTGTGTGCCGGCCGGGCCATAAAGTGGCTGGCTCAGGGTCAAGCTGCCGGCCCCCACATTGACATCACGCACATATACCTCGCGGCCAACCCCGTTGCCCTCTATCAGCATGCCGGGCACGATCTGGGCAATGTTTGGCACATTGGTCATCTGAAACGGGTTGGCAGCCAGATAACTGCCATTGCTGGTTGCTATATCAGGGTCCCAGGCCGGGCTGTCCAGAATATAGAACTGGCCGTTGCGAATAACGCGGCGGATCATGAATGATGAGTGATTATTGACCGCAGCCTGCATATCAATCGGCTCGCTGATCTCAATCCGGCGGCCGCCCAAATCAAGGGCATCATGGTCTGCAAAATTCAGAAGTGCTTGAAAAGCCTTCCTGAAGGCCAACGATTCATTGCCGAAAGCATCAATATAAGTTGGCAGATTAAAGTTACGGATCAGCGACAGACGTACATTGTCAGGCATCACCATAGTGCCTTCAAAGCGCACTGGGCTGTCAATGGTCAGGTTCGAGGCAATGTGGTAGGTGCCTGCGCTGACCAGAACCGTGCGCCCGTTCGCCGCCGCATCCGCCGCCTCGAAAGCAGCAACGTCATTGGTGCTGCCATCGCCCACCGCACCGTAATCACGCACATCGACCCAGTCCATCATGTCGCGCAAAAAAGCGCTGGTGATATCCTCGATCACAATATCATCAATGCGTATCGTACCGCCGTTCGAGCCGGTCAGGTTCAGGCCGAAATGACCGTACACCACCTCGGAACCCCAAATCATGTCAACACCGCCGCGTACACCCTGCCCAACAATGGCCGAAACCTCGACTACCTCGCCATAAGTATCAAGCGTGACGCTTGGGCCAACCTCTACATTGCCAGGGGCATGCGCCCCACCGGACTGCCCGGGCCAGGCGGCAATTTCAACCGAAGGAAAAGCCCCGCTGATAACTTTCACACGGGCAGTAATACGCAGATAACAGCCCGGCTCAATTGGCGTCTGCCCCATCCAACGCAAGCGCTGAAGTGTGTCGGTTTTCGAAAGCTCCAGGCAACCGGCAAAGTCGCCATCAGCCGGCACAAAAGCCGCATTGGCCGCCCCGTCATAGGTGGCGGAACCGGGGGTGCCGTTTTCGCTGGACCACACATGCAGCCCATCGGCAAATGGTGGGGGCATCAGAATCAGCCCATCGGTAATTGTCTTGTTCATTCAATTCCCTTTCAGGTCTCATAAAAGCAGGAACCCGCACCGTGGCTGCAAATACAAGCGCTTGCCTCACGGGATTGGACACAGGAAAGGGGTAGCAAAACCGGGTTAATCGCCGCCTATGGCAGCGTACGGTGGGCTTGCCAGAGGACATGTTGCGGTTTAGCTGTATAGCCCTAACTTGTGGTGGCCTATTGATATGTGATCATCAGAAGGAAACACTATGGGGCAAGTTTTACACGGCAGCGCCACAGCCTTAGTCGTCTGCCCGACATGACAGAACCCCTCTGGTATCATTGGCCTGAACGCCCTATCTAAGGGGAAATAATGGAGAAAACCGTGGACAAACCCCGCGCCCGCCTGACCCGCGCAGGTATTCGCCTGTATGAGCCTGCCGATTTTGCCGGTATGCGCAAGGCCGGGAAACTGGCAGCTGAAATCCTCGATGCCATGGTGCCTCTGGTGGTGCCTGGCGTCTCGACAGACCAGCTTGATCGCGCCATTGAAGATATGGTGGATGCAGCCGGGGCCAAATCAGCCACCATCGGCTACAAGGGCTACAAACACGCCAGCTGCATCTCAATCAACCATGTGGTTTGCCACGGCATCCCCTCAAGCAAGCGCCTGAAGGATGGTGATGTTCTCAACATCGATGTGACGGTCATTGTTGACGGCTGGTACGGCGACACCAGCCGTATGTATGTGGCAGGTAAGCTTGGCCGCAAGTCCGAGCGGCTGATTGCTGTGACCCATAACGCCTTGATGAAAGGGATTGAGGCCGTGCGGCCCGGCAATAGTTTTGGTGATATTGGCCACGCCATTCAGACCTATGCCGAGGCACAGCGCATGTCAGTGGTACGCGACTTTTGCGGCCATGGGCTGGGGCTGGTGTTTCACGCCCCACCCAACGTGCTGCATTATGGCCGCCCAGGCACCGGGGCCACGCTTGAGGAAGGCATGTTTTTCACCATCGAGCCAATGATAAACCTTGGTCGCCCGGAAACCAAAGTGCTGGGCGATGACTGGACAGCAGTGACCCGCGACAAATCACTCTCGGCACAGTTTGAACACTCAATTGGGGTCACGGCCAATGGCTGCGAGATTTTCACCCTCAGCCCGACTGGTAAGTTTCACCCGACCTGGGGCTAGTAATCCGCATCATATTTCAGGATCGAAATAATGCTGCCACCATATTTGCGCGCCTCCAGCAAAGCCATGCCCTCGGGCGGTGAAATTTCCGCGCTTTCTTCCCAGACAATCAGCGCATCCGGGGCAATCCAGCCCCCAGCACTTGCCGCCGCCAATGCTTTCTCCCCAAGCCCCTTGTGGTAAGGTGGGTCAAGAAAAACAAGGTCATGAGGCTTGCCAACTCCCAGACGTGTTGCATCGCGGCTGATCAGATTGACCCATTCCTCAGCCCGGAACTTGGCTATATTTTCACGGATCAGGGCCTGCGCTTTGCGGCCATTCTCAACAAAGGTCACAAAAGCCGCGCCGCGTGACAGAGCTTCCAGCCCCAGCGCGCCAGTGCCGGCAAACAGATCCAGCACCCGCGCGCCCTCCAGAGGAGCCCCAAAGCGCCCCCCCGCAAGCATGGAAAACAGACTTTCACGCACCCGGTCGCTGGTGGGGCGTAAATGCGCGGCCTTGTCACCCTTACCAAGGGATGCCAACTTTGTACCCCGAAACTTTCCGGCAATAATGCGCATATCAAAGCAGCGCCTTGAGGTCAGATTCCGGGTCAGCCACAACCGCTTTATCAGCAGACTTTCCGGCCTCAATCAAGCGTTTTCCAACCATGTAGGCGCGCGCTTCGTTCATCGCATCCACCGCCAGCAACTCATTCCCCCGGTAGTACCAAAACGAAATACTGCCCTCCTTGGTGCCGGGCCGGGTCACCACCGCATCATAGCCGGTGTTCAACCCGGCAATTTGCAATTTCACATCATACTGGTCCGACCAGAACCAAGGCTTTGCCATATATTTCTTACCCGCACCCAGCATATTTTCAGCCACACATTCCGCCTGATCAATAGCGTTTGGCACACTTTCCAGCCTGATACGCTCGCCCCTGTAAGGAAATGAGGCGCAATCGCCCGCTGCCCAAATATGAGCATCCGATGTGCGGCCCTCAGCATCTACCTTGATGCCGTTTTCAAGCTCCAGCCCGGCTGCTTCGGCCAGCGCCGTGGCCGGGGTAACCCCTACACCGGCAATGACAAAGTCCACCTCTAGTACGCTGCCATCGCTCAGCCGCGCACCGCTGACCCGGCCCTCGCCGACCAGCTGCTTCAGGCCAATACCCTCGCGGATATCCACCCCATGCGCCTGATGCAACGCCCGGAAATAATCCGAGGTCTCAGATGCTGCCACCCGTTGCAAAATGCGCGCGCCCATCTCAACCAATGTGATCGCAAGGCCCTTTTTTGCCGCCACAGCCGCCGCTTCCAGCCCGATATAGCCACCACCAACAATCAACAACCGGCGCCCTTCGGCAAATTCCGGCTCCAACCTGTCAATATCATCAAGCCCGCGCACCACATGCACACCCTCAAGAGAGCCTGCAAGACGGTTTGGAACGGCTCCCGTGGTCAGGGCCAGCATATCATATGCAAGCTCCTGGCCACCTAAGTTTATCATGCGGCGGTGCCGGTCAATCTTCACCACTGGCAGCCCCAGACGCAACTCGATTCCCTGCGCGTCATAAAACTCACGAGGCCGCAAAAACAAACGCTCCAGGGCCATATCTCCCAGCAGATAAGCCTTTGACAAAGGCGGGCGCTGATAAGGCAGATGCGCCTCTTCACCAATCAGGGTCAACTTACCATCAAACCCCAAGGCCCGCAGTTTTGCCACCAGAGAGGCCCCGGCCTGCCCGGCCCCGATGACAACGAAATGTTGCATCCGTACCCTCTTCATCTTGGTGAAAATACTCCCGCCGGAGGCCTTAAATCTTTCCAAACACAGCGGGGTCTGGCTTGGTTAGATTTTCTCTACAACCCTGCCAAGAATGTCCCGCACCTGCCCGGCAATCTGGTGCAATTCACTGTTGTCAACCGCCTGCATCGAAGCAACCGGGTCTACCGCCGCCACCTCAACACCGCCCTCAACTTCACGCAGGATCACATTACAGGGCAGCATGACCCCAAGGCGTGGCTCAAACCCGATCGCATCCCAGGCCAGTTTCGGATTGCAGGCCCCCAGAATGCGGTAGCCGGGCATATCCTTGTCGATCTTCTTTTTCATTGTCGCTTGCACGTCAATTTCGGTCAACACGCCAAAACCGGCATCGGCAAGGGCGGTGCGGGTGCGGGCATCTGCGTCATCCATGCTGACACCACTCAGCATACGGTTCATTGTATAGGTCATCTGTCTCTCCTTTTGTCAGTCTGTCATAATGTGGGGTGCCAGCCTGCCCACGTCAATCAGTTCGGTCACGAAACGGCCCCAGACCGGTGATAATTTCAATGTCCTCCTCTACCGCCGCGGCCTCGGCTTGCAAAAATTCAGCCACAGCCCGGCGAAATCCGACATCGGCAATCCAGTGCAAAGAGTGGGTCGTGACCGGCAAGTAGCCGCGGGCCAGCTTGTGTGCCCCTTGCGCACCCGCTTCGATACGCGAAAGCCCTTGCGCGATGGCATGGTCAATGGCCCGGTAGTAACACAACTCGAAATGCAGGCAGGAATGGTCTTCAACTGCGCCCCAGTAACGCCCGAACAATGCGTCACGACCAATAAAGTTCAGAGCCCCGGCAATCCAACGCCCCTCGCGGCGCGCCATCACCAGCAGCATGTCATTGCGTAGGGTTTTCAGCGCCAGATCAAAAAAGGCGCGGCTCAGATAAGGCGTGCCCCATTTGCGCCTGCCCGTATCCTGATAGAACTGCCAGAATGCCTGCATGTGTTCGGGTAAAATCTGCTCACCTGTCAGGCTGACAATCTCGCCGCCAAAATCTTGCGCCTGACGGCGTTCACGGCGGATATTTTTACGCTTGCGGGCCGACAGGTCAGCCAGAAACCCGTCAAAATCCGCATAACCCCGGTTGAGCCAATGAAATTGCTGGCCGATACGGCGCATGAGACCCATTTCTGCGCCTACCTGTGCCTCGTCCTCGGTACAAAAAGTTATATGCAGCGATGACAGGTTGTTTTCACGGGCCAGCCGCAGCGCGCCTGCAATAAGTCCGGCCCGGCCGATTGCCTCAAACTCCGGCCGCACCAGCAGGCGGCGGCCGGGAACCGGCGTGAATGGCACGGAAATTTGCAGTTTCGGATAGTAGCGCCCGCCCGCCCTCTGAAAGGCATCGGCCCAGCTCATGTCAAAGATATACTCACCGTGAGAGTGGCTTTTCAAATAAAGCGGCAGGGCACCAATCAGGGTCTTGCCTTGATAAGCTGTCAAATAAGAGGGCCGCCAGCCAGTGCCCGGCCCAACGCTGCCGCTCTCTTCAAGGGCCAGCAAAAACCGGTGCGTGGTAAACGGGTCGGCCGCCGTCCTGCCGTCGGCCTTGGTTTCCGGGCAGGCGCAGGCATCCCACTCAAGCGGGTCAATTTGGCGCAAACTTTCAAGTTGCCGGGTTTCCACGGCCACCGGAGTCAAGCCAATGCGCCGGCGGGAAGGTAGCTCTCAAAAGTTATATTGTCGGCCACATGGCGCGCGCGCATTTCGTCCTCAACACTGCAAATGGTCCAGCACAGGATTGCCGCGCCCTGCGCCTTCAGATATGCCACACGGGGGTTGTTCAGATCATTCGCGCCATGACTTATAAAGCTTGCGCCAACTCGGTGAAAATCAGGGATGCTGCGCAGCTCTTCCAGTCTTTTTTCCGGCACCAACGGCCAGTTTTCGTGGGGAAACTTTCCGGCCGCCAGGCCGCGCGGGATATCCGGCGCATAATTGGCGCAGACGGCCACCGCATGCGGGTTGAAAGACATCAGCGCCACCGGGCCTTCATAGCCTGCAAGCGCCTTGGCACAGGCTTTTTCCAGCTCACCGGTATCTGGCCCCAATGCACCATCCTGATCTTTGATCTCAAGCAGAAGGGGTACCTGACCAGCTACAATTTCCAGCACTTCAGACAAGGTTGGAATGGTCTCATTCGCCCCAGCCCCAATCAGCGGAATGGCTTGCAACTCGTGGGCCTTACGCTGCCGGGTTGCGCCCTTATCGGGGGTCAGCCGGTCAAGTACATAGTCGTGAAACACCATCGCCTCGCCATCTGCGGAAAGTTGCAGATCAATCTCGACGCCATAACCGGCGGTAACGGCTGCCTGAATGGCAGCTCGCGAGTTTTCCACCCGCCCGGCACTCCGGTCATGCAGCCCCCTGTGAGCGAGTGGAACAGTCAGAAAAATGGCAGGTAAATTGATCATTTTATTTGAAATACCCCTTCGATCTCAACAGCCACACCAAAGGGCAGAGAAATAGCAGATACCGCCGAGCGCGCATGTCGCCCGGCCTCTCCCAGCGCTTCCACCAGAAAATCTGAAGCGCCGTTTATTACCTTGGGTTGATCGGTGAAATCAGCGGTGGAATTAACAAATCCGGTCAGTTTAACCACCCTCTGAAGCCGGTCAAGGTCACCGCCGCAAGCCGCTTTTACTTGCGCAAGCAAGCCAATAGCGCAGGTCTTTGCCGCCGCTGCCCCCGCCTCGGCATCCATGCTATCGCCCAGCTTGCCGATGATGAAACCAGCAGCGTTCATTGAAATCTGGCCGGAGACATGAACAATGTCACCAACCTGCACGAAGGGCACATAATTGGCGGCTGGAGCCGGGGCATCGGGCAGGGTAATGCCAAGTTCAGCCAGCCGTTTTTCATATCCGCTCATCTGGTTTCCTTTCAAGGTATTGCCGCCCGACGCTAGCGGGGAAGGCGGTGGGTGGCAAGCGCTGTGCGCCGGTCAATTCTCGCGAAAGGCCCTGTTGAAATAATCGCTCAAGGGCTTCACCAAATAGGCCAGAGGCGTGCGGTCAGCCGTGCGGATAAAGGCGTCTGCCGGCATGCCGGGAATCAGGTTCAGGCCTTCAGGCAGCTTGGCCAGCTCACCTTCAGAAAGGCGAATGTCAGCGCGAAAATAGCGCCCGCCGGCATCATCGGTGAAGGCATCGGGTGAAATGGTGGTAACCCGGCCAAAAAGCTCCGGCGTGGTCCGGGTATCGAAAGCAGCAAAATGCACCACGACTTCCTGCCCGACAAAAACCTGATCCACATGGATAGGATCAACCCGCACCACGATCAGCAATGGGCGGTCTTGCGGCACGATGTAAAGCACCGGCTCGGCAGAGCGTATCACCGCGCGCCGGGCAAAAACGCTCATGTTGTGCACCACGCCTGAAACCGGCGCACGAATATCAAGTTGGTCAATCCGTACCTCCAGCCTCAGCAGTTTTTCACTCAGTTCCAGCTGGGTAAAACCAAGGTCACGCAGCTGGGTTATTGCCTCTTCCCGGCGCAGGTTTGCCAGCCGCAAAATCTCAATCTCGATCTCGGTTATTTGGCCTTCATGCTTGGCGCGCGCAGCAATCAGGCTGCCTTGCTGCCCCAGCAGAGATGCTTCTTCACGTTGCAAGGCCAACACTCTTGCCGCTTGTGTAAGCCCCTTTTCCAGCAGAGTTTTCTGGCTTGCAAGCTCGGTGCGGACCAGCATAATTTGCGATGTCAGGGCGGTGCTTTGTGCCTCCAGCCCCTCTATCTGATTGATGATTTGCCCGATGCGTTTTCCCAGCTTGGCCAATTCTGCGGCCAGATTTTCGCGTCTTGAGGCAAACAACCGCTCTTGCCCCTCAGTCAGAGCGCGCAGATCAGGCCGGCTGACAAGAAGACTGCGAAGCATTTCGTCAAAAGTGATCACCGCTGTTGTGTCACGCTCGGCTTCAAGGCGGCCACGCCGGGCCAGCACTTCAAACAGCCGCCCCTCGGTTACTTTATACTCAGAGGCAAGATGGGTTGCATCCAGCCGAATCAGAATATCGCCAGCCTTCACACTTGCGCCTTCGCGGGTTTTGATCACAGCCACAACGCCGCCATCAGGGTGCTGCACCACTTGGCGGTTCTGCTCTACCTCAATGGCACCGGGGGCGATGATGGCCCCGGAAATATTGGCCGTCACCGACCAGGTGCCAAAACCGCCGACCAGAATCAGCAGAGCGAACAGGCCAAGCAGAACAAATCGGCGTGCCGGATAGGGTGGGGCTTTACTTGCCATCATGAAATGCCTGCCTGACCGCTACCGCCTTTGATCTGGCCCACATTCTTCACCGTTTTTGCCAGCACTTCATCGCGCGGCCCAAAGGCGCGCATGGTGCCACCATCCAGCACCAGCAGCAGGTCACATTCGTGAATGGCAGCCGGGCGGTGGGCCATGATCAGCAGGCTACCACCAGCCTTTTTCATGCCCCGGATTGCCGCATTCAGCGCCTCGCCACCCTCATTGTCGAGGTTCGAATTTGGTTCATCCAGCACCAGAATGACCGGGTTGCCATAAAGTGCCCGGGCCAGCCCGATACGCTGCATCTGGCCGCCGGAAAGCATGCCGCCCCCGGCGCTGACGCGGGTGTCATAGCCATCGGGCAGGCGCAGAATCATCTGATGCGCATCTGCTTTTTGGGCAGCAGCAACCACGGCTTCAGAATCCGGCTCCGGGGCCAGCTTAGCGATGTTCTCGGCAATAGTGCCATCAAACAATTGCACCCGTTGCGGCAGGTAGCCCACATGCTGGCCCAGAGTGGCGGCATCAAACTGGTCGATCGCGGCACCGTCCAGCCGGATTTTACCGCCCGCCGGGCGCCAGACACCAATAATGGCCCGGGCTAGCGTAGACTTTCCGGCCCCGGAAGTTCCGATAACTCCCATGGCCTGACCGGGCTGCAACTCAAAGTTCAGCATCCTGAGAGAAGCCTGGCTTTGCCCCGGCGGCAGCACTGTCAGGTTTTCAACCCGGAGATGCGCTTTGGGGCGAGGCAGGGTAGTGCGGGCAACCAGCGGTGCCACCTCACCCAGCAAATCACCCAGCTTGCGCCAGCCTTCGCGAGCCTGTTGGATCAGCCGCCACTGGCCAATAACCAGGTCCACCGGGGCCAGAGCGCGCCCCAGCAGAATTGAGGCGGCAATCATTGCCCCTGCCGTCAGTTCACCCTGCAAGACCAGATAAGCGCCAAGACCCAACATGGCGGATTGTAAAAACAACCGGAAGGTTTTGGACATGGTGGAGAAACTTCCACTCAGATCAGACATTTGCAACCCGGCGCTGGTGGCAATTTTGCGCGCCTTCTGCCAGCGCTGAAAGGCGGCATCCTGCATGCCCAGCGCCCGGACCATCTCGGCCTCGTTTTTAAGCTCAACCGCCATGCGTTCGGCGGTGACCGAAGCGGCACCTGTGCGGTTGATCGGATTATTAGACAACATCTGATTAAGCATCGTGATCAGAATCAGCACAGCCCCCCCCGCCAGTGCCAGCATACCCAGCCAAGGGTGAAAAATCAGAATGCCGGCCAGAAAAACCGGGGTCCATGGGATATCATAGAGGGCAGTAAAAACCGGCGAGGCCACCAGCCGCCCGACCGCATCCAGATTATGCACAGTGTTTTCCACTTGATCGGGGCGCGCCGACAGGGTGGCCTTAGCCAGTACAGCGGCAAAAACCCGGCCCTCAAGCCTGGCCTGAAAATTACTACCGACCCGCGCCAGCACCCGGCCACGCAGATAATCAAGCACCCCCATCATAGTAAACAGGAACGCCATCAGAATAGTCAGCGCCAGCAGGGTTTCCTCGCTACGGCTGCCCAGCACCCGGTCATAGATTTGCAGCATATATAGAGGGCCGGTCAGCATCAGCAAGTTCACGAATACAGAAAACAGCGCGGCAGTACGAAACAGCCAGCGGCTTTCATGCCGGACCGTACGCAATTCTTCGCGCCCCTTTTTAAGCCCGACTGTGTTCATATTACTGTATCCCAGTGCCTTTTTTGTCGCCGAATAGTCACATATCATTCCTGTAAGTTGGTTAAGGTATGGGTATCCCTTCGTCATCTTATATATGTTAGCTGAAGATGAAATAAATCGGGGTTGTTGCCATGACACGACCATTTGCATATATTACGCCGCTGCTTTTGCTGCTATCTCTTCTGCTGGCCGCATCTTGCAGCCCGGCACCACGGGCCGAGGGCATAACCGATCCGCATGAAACAGCGAACCGGCGCATGCATGAGATCAATGTGGGGTTTGACCGCACCTTTTTTGGCCCGGCCGCACAGGCTTATGGTGAGGGCGTGCCTGACCTTATCCGCGACCGGGTGCAGGATTTTTCCGACAACACGTCGCTGCCCGGCATCATTGTAAATGGCCTGTTG
>CAYNXK010000065.1:0-10743 GCA_964401125.1 uncultured Aliiroseovarius sp. | reverse complement strand
GAGGCGCGCGAAACATTGATAAGGTACGCAACGTCTCGCCTTATCCCTGCCTCAGGTATAAGGCGAGACGCTTTAGGTGTTCCAGCTGGATCTGTGACAAATTGTTGCAATATCACAATCTTTAAATATACTGCTGAAAGAAACAGGGAGTACCAAAATGACCGCACAAGCAATGACACGGACAATCGCCGGGCTGTTGATCCTTATCAGCCTCCTCATGGCACATATAAATGGCCAGGTTGATCTGACCACCCTAAGCTGGCTCTGGTTTATTGCCTTTATTGGGGTAAATCTGTTTCAGTCCGGCCTCAGCGGCTGGTGTCTGATGACAAATATCCTGAGCAAACTTGGCCTGCGCTCGGCCTGACACTCTGTTTAAGGCGCGCCCACTGAACGCTGATCCAACGTTAAGTGGCAGCGCTTTAGTTAAGTATGACCTCATGGGCAGAAACTGAGGCAAGCCGTTGGCGGGCAACCTCTTCATTCTGCGCTGCCTTTTTTTGATCCCGGTAAGCGGCACTGACAAAATCCATATGGGTTTCAATCGCCGCGCGGGCCGCCACCGGCGCGCGGTTTTGAAGGGCGGCGTTGATTATGCGGTGCTGCTCCAGCAGTTCCGCACGGGTTGTATTTTGGGAAAACACGACCTGCCGGTTATAAAACACGCCTTCGCGCAGTAATTCATACATCGAGCGCATCATGTGCAGCATGATCACATTATGGCCAGCTTCGATAATAGCCATGTGAAACGCTGCATCAAGTTCGGCACCACTTCCCGGCTCCTGTGCCGCTTCCATCTGCACAAAAATTGCCTCAATTACCGCAAGGTCTGCATCAGAGGCCAGCCGCGCAGCGCGTTCAGCCGCCAGCCCCTCCATATCCCGGCGAAAGGCCAGAGCATCAAATACCGCCTCGTCGTGGGCAGCAAATAGGCGCACCAGAGCTGGCGAGAAGGCCGAGCCTAGAACATCGGCCACAAACACCCCTGCACCGGCGCGGGCCGCCAACAAGCCACTTTCTTGCAAGTCCGAAATGGCCTCGCGCAGCGACGGGCGTGACACAGCCAACTTGCGGGCAAGATCGCGCTCTGAAGGCAGCCTCTCGCCGGGCCTGAGAATACCGCGCAGAATCAGCAGCTCGATCTGCCGGACAACCGCTGCCGAAAGTTTCTCGGCCTGAACCTTCTGAAATGGCATGCGCCCCCCTCAATTACTTAAAGGTTATGACCAAACACGGCATCAGACAATAAAAAACGGCCAGACAGGCAAGCCCAGCCGTTCTCATCTTCTGCCCGTCCGGCCCTAATTCGGGCTGATAATGATCTCGACCCGGCGGTTCATCTGGCGCCCAGCCGATGTCTGGTTTGTGGCAACCGGCTGGTCTTCACCCTGCCCGAAGGTCACAATTCTGGAACCCGCAACGCCGTTGCGCATGAGAATCGCCGCAACCGATGCGGCGCGCTGGCGCGACAGGGACAGGTTGAAGCCAGCCGTGCCCACATTGTCCGTATGGCCAATAACCTTCACGGTAGAGTTCGGATAATCATGCAGGTTTTGCGCCAGAGCCGCGAGGTCACGCTGCAACATCGGACCAACAGCGGCGCTGCCTGTGGCAAACAGAATGTCATTGGGCAGGGTCACGATCAGCTCATTGCCGGTATTGACGATCTGCACATTATCATTGTTCATCGCCTGACGCAGGTCGCCGGCCTGGCGGTCCAAGCCATGGCCAATAGCGCCGCCAAGCACACCGCCAACCACAGCCCCGAAAGCCACTTCACCCAGACCTGCGCCATCTCTTGTAGCCCCGAGCAAGCCGCCAAGAAGAGCGCCCGCCGCTGCACCTGTATTCTGGCGTTGGCCGGTTTCGGCACAGCCAGTCAGAGCAAATGCGCCAACAAGGGCAAGGACCAGTGGTTTTTTAAGGTTCATCATATTTACGAGCTTTCATTTTATTGGAATGACTTCCAGCCTAGCGTAAGTGCCATTGTTATCGAATATCAAGCCCGTATTTGCGCAATAAACCGCCGAATTTTAGCAATCGTTGCTATATATCTCCACTCTCCAGCCGCGCCGCTTCATAGGCCAGCATGGCGCGTTTCACCGGCAGGCCCCAGTGATAACCGCCCAAATGCCCTGCTGGGCCGCCGGATTTTCGTAAAACCCGGTGGCAGGGTATCAGCAAACTGACCGGGTTTCGCCCCACTGCGGTGCCCACAGCACGTGCCGCGCCCGGCTTGCCAATGGCCCGGGCAATCTCGCCATAAGTTGTGACCTGGCCCGATGGAATGCTCAAAAGCGCTTCCCAGACCTTGATTTGAAAGGGCGCGCCGATCAGGTGCAGGCTTGCCTTCCCTGTTTGCGCCAATACAGCCCCCACCCAAGCGGCCAGCGCGCCGGGGTTTTCATAAAAGTCCGCCTCTGGCCAGCGGCTGCATAGGTCTGCAAAAGCCGCCTCCTCACCACATTCATCAGCAAAGGCTAGCCCACACAGGCCTTTATCCGTACCCATGGCCAAGGCGCGGCCAAAGGGGCTGTCAAACCAACCATAACTGATGCAAAGCCCGGCACCTTTGCGGGCATAATCACCGGGGCTCATGGCCTCCCAGCGCACAAAAAGGTCATGCAAACGGCCGGACCCGGACAGGCCCAGCGTGGCGGCCACATCAAGCGTGGTAAAGCGCTTGGCAAGCAGGTTTTTGGCCTGGTCCAACGCCAGATATTGCTGATATCTCTTGGGAGAAACCCCAACCCAGCGGCTGAACAGACGTTGAAAATGTGCCGGGCTCATGTTGACCTCGGCCGCCAGCCTCTGCAATGGTATGGGCGCGGCTCCTCCAGCATCAATTGCGGCAATAATCCGCGCAATAATATGATAATGATAGCTTTGATCATCGTCGCCCATACAGCCCTCCACCAGCCGCTCCTACCGCTTGATCCTGCAGCAAATTAGTCCTGAATGCGACCCGTTTCCTGCGCCTTTTCCCTTGCCATGGGCAAGAAAGCATCCGATACCCGCCAGATGGCGCGACAACTCGACTATCAGACCATCAGCAAGATTTTTTGCCGCTTCCAGGAGGCGGAGGCCACGCCGAAAGGCGAGCTTGATCATGTTAACGTCTATACGCTGGTGGTGGCCGTGGCCCTATCGGCACAGGCAACTGACAAGGGCGTCAACAAGGCCACCAAAGCGCTGTTTCAGGTGGTGGACACGCCAGCCAAAATGCTGGAGCTGGGCGAAGAGCGCCTAATAGAGCACATCAAAACCATCGGGCTTTATCGCCAGAAGGCAAAGAATGTCATCAAGATGAGCCGCATTCTGGTCGCAGATTATGGCGGCGAGGTGCCAAGCTCACGCGCCGCCCTGATCAGCCTGCCGGGAGTGGGCCGCAAAACCGCCAATGTGGTGCTGAATATGTGGTGGGACATGCCAGCACAGGCGGTAGACACCCATATTTTCCGGGTTGGCAACCGCTCAGGCATTGCACCTGGTAAGGACGTGAACGCGGTTGAGCGCGCCGTTGAAGACAATATTCCGGCGCAATTTCAGCGCCATGCACACCATTGGTTAATCCTGCATGGGCGATATACCTGTGTAGCCCGCAAGCCAAAATGTCTGGCCTGCCTGATCCGTGATCTTTGTTTATATGAGGAAAAGAACTTATGACGAAAAAATACCAGGTTGTCGGCATCGGCAACGCCCTTGTGGATGTGCTGACCCATTGTGAAGATGGTTTTCTGGTGGATCATGGTGTTCAAAAGAGCATCATGCAACTGATAGACATGGAACGCGCAGTAAAACTGTATGGCGAGGTTGGCCTGGCCACGGAAATGTCCGGGGGCTCTGCGGCCAACACCATCGCCGGATTTGCCCATCTGGGCGGGCGCACGGCCTATGTGGGCAAGGTCAGGGATGACCAGCTTGGGGCGATTTTTGCCCACGATCTGCGCGCTCAGGGGGCCACTTATGAAACCCCGCTGGCCCCGGCCAATGCCGAGGCTGAAACCGGGCGCTGCATCGTGCTGGTCACACCTGACGGCGAGCGCTCGATGAACACCTACCTTGGCGTTACCGAACATCTTGCAGCCTCGGATATTGACGCGGCACAAGTGGCAGATGCCGACTGGATTTTCCTTGAGGGCTACCGTTTTGACGGGCCCGAAAGCCATGAGGCCTTCGCCAAGGCGATCACAGCCTGCAAGGGCGCGGGCGGGCGGGTGTCGATCACCCTGTCAGACCCGTTTTGCATCAACCGCCACCGCGAAGCATTCGCCAATATGCTGCGCGATGATATTGACCTGCTGTTTGCCAACCGGGTTGAAATTGAAACCATGTATGAAGATGCCGACAGTTTTGATGCCGCTCTGAACGCCGCCGCGCGCGAGGTTGAAGTAGTGGTTTGCACCGAAGGCTCGCAGGGCTGCCACGTGCTTGCCAACGGGCAACGCTGGCACCTCCCGGCCATCCCGACGCAGGTGGTTGATGCCACCGGGGCCGGAGATTTGTTTGCCGGGGCGTTTCTTTGGGGCATGGCCGAGGGGCATGATTATGAGACTTGCGCCCGCATGGGAAACATCGCCGCCAGCGAGGTGATAAGCCACCTCGGTGCGCGGGTTGAAGCCGACCTGAAAGCGCTGTTCCGGGCGCATGGATTGCAAGTTTAAACCTGCATGCCTAAAACGGCACCCCGGACTCATTGAGGCCGGGTGTCATGAGGCTAGGTGTCATGAGGCCGGGTGTCATGAAATTGCCAATAGGCATCACTGCCTTTTTGGGAACCTCTGAATAAGTAGTGAATTTTGCAAAAATGTCAGCCCCCGCCCGGGTGGGGGCAAGCACGCCGCATCTGGCTGCAGGTAACGACCAAATTAAGTGAGCGTTTACAACGAATTGCGCCGTTGAAATAGCCCCCGCCGTGGGGCGGGCGGGGGCTGACATTTTTGCAAAATGCCCAAGTCTGCGTTGTTCAGAGGTTCCTTAGCTTGGCCCACTATGCTTGGCCCGATCAAGATGTGCCGTATTTATTTTCCCTGCAAATTTGCGCCCTACCGCCCCAGCTTGGCATGCACCTCATCGAGATCAATCTCGCCAATTGGCATCTTGTTGGCCGGGTTCTCAAAATCATACTTGAACAGGCGAAAATCGCGTTTGTATATCTCATAAATCAGGTGCATCGACAAATCGTCAAAATAATCCTCGACCGGATGCGCCCGTTTTGGCCCGTGGCCTTCGCTCTCGTTGAAGCGCGGGATGTTATCAAGGTCAACGGCCACCGGCGTTTCAATCGCGTCCAGCACACCCTGCATGCCTTCATTGAACTTTTCGGTCCAGAAGATGCTGTCATACTGGCCGCCATTGCGGATGAAGGTTGAAATGTGCCCCGAGGTGGCCGACCAGTGAATGTCCGGCTCCATAGGGCGGCGCCAGCGGATGGTGTCGCGGGCAAACAGCATGAAGCGGCGGAATGATTTGATCTGGTCAAACTCAAAACCATCCTCGGGCGCGCCAACCTCGATACCGTATTTCTGCATCAAAAGTGGCACAAGGTTGCCGCGATAGCGCTTGCCGTTCCTTTGAATACCGCAAATTTTGTCAAAAAAGCTTGAAAGCAGCCGCGTATAGGGGTTGCGCACCACGGTGAAGGCATAGCTTTTATGGGCGCGCACATTGGCCTCTATCAAAGGCTGGCTGGCCTCTTGCGACCATTTATGCAGCCCTGAGGTGCTGTCGTGGATGTCACCATCAAAAAATGCACCGTGATCGGAAAAATACATCACCTGCCCAATAGTCGAGCAGGCGCATTTTGGCACAACGCGGTAAACCACGCTTTCACTTTCCGTCATCCAGGTTCCGGGAAACCCCATATGTATCTGCCTCCTTGCAGGTTTTGTGGCCCTCTATTGGCATATAGCGGCCACTTGTTGACAAAAAAGCAAAGAAACGCTGTTTTTTCAATGGGTTTTTACGTTATCTATGGCAACAATGTCAGGTAATCCAAGGGTATCGTTTCCAAAATGGCCAAAATCGCCTTCATTTTGCTCTGTCACAAAGACCCCGAGGCGATAATCAGCCAGGCAGGGCAGCTAACTGCTGCCGGCGATTGCATGGCTATCCACTTTGATGCCCACGCCAAGGCCGAGGATTTTGACCGCATCTATGAAGCCCTGAAAGACAACCCCAACATCACCTTCACCCCCAAGCGCATCAAATGCGGCTGGGGAGAATGGTCGCTGGTGCAGGCCACCCTGAACACGCTTGAGGCGGCGACAAATGCCTTTCCCCGGGCCACGCATTTTTACATGCTGTCGGGCGATTGCATGGCCATCAAATCCGCCGAGTTCGCCCATGATTATCTTGAGGCCGATGATGTGGATTATATCGAGGCTGTAGACTATTTCGACAGCGACTGGATCAAAACCGGCATGAAGGAAGAGCGGCTAATTTACCGCCATTTTATTAACGAGCGCAAAAACAAGAAGCTGTTCTACGCCTCGATAGAGGTGCAAAAGCGCCTTGGCCTGACCCGTAAAATTCCTGCTGATTTGCAAGTCATGATCGGCAGCCAATGGTGGTGCCTGAGGCGGCGAACGGTAGAGTGGATACTGGACTTCAGGCGTAAACGCCGCGATGTCATTCAGTTTTTCCGCTCCACTTGGATACCGGACGAGACATTCTTTCAAACACTGGTCTGCCATCTGGTGCCTGAGCGCGAAATTCGCAGCCGTACCCTGACCTTTCTGATGTTCACCGATTACGGCATGCCGGTGACGTTTCACAATGACCATTACGACCTGCTGCTCTCTCAGGATTTTTTGTTTGCCCGCAAAATCAGCCCGCAAGCCACGGAGCTGAAAACACGGCTGGGGGTGCTTTACTCAAGTCAGGGCGCCGAGTTCAAAATCTCCAATGAAGGTCGCTCGCTCTATAAGTTTCTGGCCGGGCGCGGCCGTATTGGTCAGCGCTTTGCCCCGCGCTTTTGGGAGGTCGAGGCCACATTGGGCCGCGAGCGGGAATTGCTGATCGTGGTGGCCAAGAAATGGCATATCGGCAAGCGCCTGCTTGAGCGGATCAGACAGGTAACCAACCTGCCGGTCATCGAATACCTGTTTGACGAGGAAAGCTGCGCGCTGCCTGACCTTGGCGGCATTCAGTCCACCCTTGGCAAGCGCACCCGCCACCGGCGCGCCCTGATGCGAATGTTGTTTGAATATTACGAAACCGACCGGCTGGTTGTTTGCATGGACCCTGACAATGTGGGGATGATGCAGGATTTTTATGCCGACCGCTCGATGACAAGACTTCTGGAAGTGGAAAGCCAGTTCAGCGATGAATTTTTGCGCGGTCACGCGCTGCGGGTCGGGCTGGCAGGAGAGCGCACCCCGGATGATGCCCTTGCTCGCCTATTGCCAACTATTCGCGCCGATGTGCTATTTGAGAGCGACCGGCTCAGAGACGCCAACTTTGACCAATATTACTGCCTGCGCGAAACCGCAATGGTGGATGAAAACAGTGAAGCGCTGGCCAAGTTTCTCAGCCTTCCTGTGGAAAAAGCGGCAGAAATTGCCAAAACCGAGGCGCTTTTTACTGATTGAGGCGAACGCTTTCACCCTTGCGGGAACCACTCCGGCTGGTATCATGGCCAGAACCGCAAGCAGAAGGCCTGAACCATGGCAAAACCCCCACCCGAAACCCGCAAAGTTGACAGCTACAAAGTCTCCTGTGACGGTAACGGGGCGGCGGGGCATCCACGGGTCTGGCTGCAAATGCCGCAGGAGCATGGCTGGGTGGAATGCCCCTATTGCGACTGCAAATTCGTTCACAAAGACCATGCGGAAGCGGCAAGCTGACATTTTGCCTACAAGCGCGCATCTTCACGCATCTTAAAGGGGCGAAAAAATGAGTTTTGGCAAGGGCTGCCATTTGCATCTGGTTGATGGGTCAACCTTTATTTTTCGCGCCTACCATGCGCTGCCACCCCTGACGCGCAAATCAGACGGGCTGCCGATTGGTGCCATCGCGGGTTTTTGCAACATGCTGTACAAGCTGATTAACGATGCCACGGGGCATGATGCCCCAACCCATATTGCGGTAGTTTTTGACCATTCCGGCAAGACCTTCCGCAACGATATTTACCCCGAATACAAAGCCAATCGCCCCCCTGCCCCTGAGGATTTGGTGCCGCAATTTCCCCTGACCCGCGACGCCACCCGCGCCTTCAACATTGCCTGCATCGAGCAGAAGGGCTTTGAGGCTGATGACATCATTGCCACCTTGGCGCGGCGCGCCGATGCCGCGGGCGGGCGGGTGACGATCATCAGCTCCGACAAAGACCTGATGCAACTGGTGGGCGGCGGGGTTGAAATGTTTGACGCCATGAAAAACAAGCGCATTGGCATTGAGGGTGTTGAGGAAAAATTTGGCGTCGGCCCCGAGCGCGTGGTCGATGTGCAGGCGCTGGCCGGTGACAGTGTTGACAACGTGCCGGGTGCGCCGGGCATTGGCATCAAAACCGCCGCACTTCTGATAAACGAATACGGCGACCTTGAAACGTTGCTGGCGCGGGCCGGCGAAATTAAACAACCCAAACGCCGGCAGACGCTAATCGAGCATGCGGACCAGATCAGAATGAGCCGCGCTCTGGTCAAGCTTGATGACGCCATGGAGCTGGACGTGTCGCTGGACAGTTTTGAGATGCACGAGCCGGAGGCAGAGGTGTTGCTGCCATTTCTGGCCAAGATGGAATTTCGCAGCCTCAGCAAGCGCATAGCCGATAAAATGGGTGTGGAAACCCCAGAAATTACCGATGTGACCACCCCGGCCAACCTACCTGAAGCACCGCCGATCGAGCCTTCAAGCTACGCGCATATTTCAGACATGGCTGCCCTCAGGCGCTGGGTCAGCCTGATCCGTGAGCGCGGTTTTGTGGCCGTTGATACGGAAACCACCGGGCTGGATGAAATGCGCGCCGATCTGGTGGGTATCTCGCTTTGTGTTGAACCGGGCGAAGCCTGCTACATTCCGCTTATCCATAAGGAAGCCGCTACGGATGACCTGTTTGGTGGTGACGGGCTGGCCACCGGGCAGATGCAAGTGGCCGAGGTTCTGGCAGAGTTGAAGCCGGTCTTTGAGGATGCGGCCATTCTGAAAATCGGCCAGAATATGAAGTATGACGCCAAGATTTTTGCGCGCAACGGCGTGCAGATTGCCCCCATAGATGACACCATGCTGATGTCCTATGCGCTGCATGGTGGCTTGCATAACCACGGTATGGACACGCTTTCAGAGCGCTATCTCGGCCATAAACCTATCTCGATAAAATCACTTCTGGGTAGCGGTAAAAACGCCATCACCTTTGATAGGGTGCCGCTTGACGAGGCCGTGAAATACGCCGCTGAGGATGCCGATATTACCCTGCGGCTCTGGCAGATATTCAAGCCCCGCCTGCATGCGGCGCGCGTCACCAGTGTTTACGAGCTAATGGAGCGCCCGCTGGTGCCGGTGCTGGCGACGATGGAAATGCACGGCATCAAGGTTGACCGTGATGTACTCAGCCGCATGTCTAACACGTTCGCTCAGAAAATGGCCGGGCTTGAGGTCGAAATTCATGCCTCTGCCGGGCGCAGCTTCAATGTGGCCAGCCCCAAACAACTGGGCGAGATCCTGTTTGACGAAATGGCAATTTCTGGCGGAAAAAAGGGCAAAACCGGAGCCTATGCCACCGGTGCAAATGTGCTGGAAGACCTTGCGGCCGAAGGCCATGACCTGCCCGCTCTGGTGCTGGATTGGCGCCAGCTTGCCAAGTTGAAAAGCACTTATACTGATGCTTTGCAGACCCATATCCACCCTGAAACCGGCCGGGTACACACCTCATATTCCATTGCCGGAGCTTCAACAGGGCGGCTGGCCTCGACTGACCCGAACCTGCAAAATATCCCGGTGCGCTCTGAGGAGGGCCGCCGCATCCGCGAGGCCTTTATCGCCCCGGAGGGCCGCAAGCTGGTCAGTCTCGACTATTCCCAGATCGAGCTGCGCATTCTGGCGCATGTGGCGGATATTACCGCCCTCAAGCAGGCCTTTCATGATGGGCAAGATATTCACGCACTGACCGCAAGCGAGATGTTTGGCGTGCCTCTTGACCAGATGACACCGGATATTCGCCGTCAGGCCAAGGCGATCAATTTTGGTGTGATCTACGGCATTTCCGGCTTTGGGTTGGCGCGAAATCTGCGCATTCCAAGGGCCGAGGCGCAGGGCTTTATCGACCGCTATTTTGAGCGCTTCCCCGGCATTCGCACTTACATGGACGAAACCGTGGCCTTCGCCAAGGAGAAGGGCTTTGTGCAAACCCTGTTTGGCCGCAAAATCCACACGCCAGAGATTGCCGGGCGGGGGCCGCGTGCCGGATTTGCTTGGCGGGCAGCTATTAACGCCCCCATTCAGGGCGCTGCTGCCGATGTGATCCGCCGCGCCATGGTGCGTATGCCGGCCGCTATCGCTGACCTGCCGGCAAAGATGCTGCTACAGGTGCATGACGAGCTGATTTTTGAGGTTGATGACAGCGCGGTGGAAGCCCTGATCAAAGCCGCCCGCGAGGTGATGCAAAATGCCGCCATGCCAGCGGTAAAGCTGAACGTGCCCTTGGTGGTGGATGCGGGCATCGGGGCCAACTGGGCCGAGGCGCATTAACCGCAACAGAATTTAGCTACCTGAAGTGGCTGCCACAAGATCACCCAGCTTGAGGGG
>CAYNXK010000064.1:0-10791 GCA_964401125.1 uncultured Aliiroseovarius sp. | reverse complement strand
TGACGCGTTATAAACCTGCAAAATCGCCCAAATCAGGGCAATGCCGGAAATAAGCTGGCCTTGCCAATTGTCCGGGCTGCGTGCGCCAAAATCAAGATCGGCGACATAATCTTCGGCCTCTGTGGTCACGGCAGTCTCAGAAGCTGCGGACGGCCCCTTGTTGGTATTACTAGTCACTGGCTATTCCTCCCTGGTCCCGATTAATTCGGATTACCAAAATTGCCCCCGTTCAGGGCGAATGGGCCGAAGGTTTTCCCCCGGCCCATCATTATTGTCGCTTAGTCCATCAGGCCCAGTTCTCTATAGGCTCTGATCGCACCATGATGCAGCGGTGCCGACAAGCCAGCGCTGATCATGTTTTCAGCGGTGAGGTGGGCGAATGCCGGGTGCAGCCTGCGGAAATCATCCAGATTGCTCATGACCGCCTTGGCCAGCACATATACCGCCTCTTCCGACACCTGCGCTGAGGTCACGAAAGTTGCGCCAACGCCGAAGGTTTGGATGTCATCCGGGTGGCCAGGATACATGCCGCCGGGAATGGTTGCCATGCTGAAATAGGGCCGCTCTTCAACCAGTGCGGTGATTTCAGGTGAAACCGCCGGAACGATCCGGGAATCACAGGTGGCGATGGTTTCGTGAGTCAGACCGGAAGGATGGCCCACCAGCCAGAAATAGCCGTCGATCTGATCGTCGCACAGCGCCGCAGAGGTTTCAGCCGATTTCATTTGCGAGGCCAGCGCCAGATCGCCGCGTTCCCAGCCCATGACGCCTTCGATGACTTCCCAAGTGCCCAAAGTGCCCGAGCCGGGGTTGCCGATGTTAAAGCGTGTGCCGGGGATGTCCGTGATGTTGTAGATGCCGCTATCAGCGCGAACCACAATGGTCACCGGCTCAGGATGTACCGAAAATACCGCGCGCAGGTCTTTAAAAGGTCCGGCATCGGCAAACTTTGAGGTGCCGTTATAAGCGTGGTACTGCCAGTCGGACTGGGCTACACCAAACTCCAGCTCGCCGGAGCGGATGGTGTTGATGTTGAAGATCGAACCACCGGTGGATTCTACCGAGCAGCGAATGCCATGTTCTTTGCGGTCCTTGTTGACCAGCCGGCAGATAGCGCCGCCCGTCGGGTAGTAAACGCCAGTCAGGCCACCAGTGCCGATCGACACAAAGGTTTGCTCGGCCGAAACGGCTCCGCCTGACATGAGTAGCGTAGCAGAAATAGCAGCAATTCTTGAGTACTTCATCTTGTTCTCCCTGATTGAAGTCTTCGGTTGCGGATGATATTCTCTAGGGGTGTTGCGGGTCAGCTCCTGATAGCTTTAATTCACGTCAGAACGACTCAGAGTAACAATAGTAACCCCTGAAAATAGTAGCCTTTTATCAAGGTAGCAGGCTTTCAAACTATGTGAAGCCTAAAATGCACCGGCATAGTCTTCTTTGTCGATCTTGCAGACAAGAATCGTGAAAGTCTCACGCGCCTCTGCTTCTTTCAGAGCTTTTTGCAAATCAGTGACGTTTTGAATGGTTACGCCAAAACCACCATAAGCCCGCGCCAGGGCACAAAAATCGGTTCGGCCAAAGGTAACGCCTATCTCTGCCAGCTGCATTGCTTTTTGTTTGCGCCCAATCAGGGTCAGGGCGCCATCAGCCAACACCACAATGGTCAGCGGCAGCTGCATATCACGCAAAGTGGAAAGGTCACCGGGTGCCATGTCCAGCCCGGCATCGCCCACCACAGCAACAACAGGTGTATCCGGTGCCGCACGCTTATAGCCTATAGCCAGCGGCACAGCGACGCCCATGGTGCAAAACGCTGCCGATTGCAGCAGGTGGTTGGGGCGGTTGGCATGGAACATCTGGCTCAGCAGAATCCGATGTGCCCCACTATCAACAGTCAAAACCGTAGTTTCAGGTAGGTTAGTATCTAATGCGGCAAAAACAGCGTGTGGTCCCCATTCTTTACGCCCTGCAAATGTGTCTTGCAGCACAGCCCGTGCCTGCGCAGGCGCGGCTTTCGGCCACAAGCCAGAAAGTGGCTCTAACCCATTGGCCATTGCTTTGGCCGCGGCAGAAACATCGCCCACATGACGCAGGGCAGAACCGTGCATGCCATGCTCAATCTGTGCGTGGACAAATTCCAGCGCCTGCCCTGCCTTCCAGGGTCTGATCCAGTCCGAGCGCATCTCAATCGGATCATAGCCAAAGCACAACACACAATCCGATGCCGCAAACAATGGCAGGATTTGTTTGTCTGACAATGGCGAAAGCCCGTGCCCACCCAAGGCATTGGGGTGGTCCTCAGGGATGATCCCCTTGGCTTTATATGTGGTCACAACGGGAATATCATGAGCCTCTGACAAGCGCAAAATCTCTACGCCTGCGCCATGTAATACCGCGCCAATACCGGCCAGAATGATGGGTCTCTTGGCCGATTTCAGGTGTGCTAGAGCCTTATTCAATACGTCACCCGGCACTAACCTAGCAGACTGCACCACAGAGGGTGGTGCTTCAGCCGGTTCAGCCGGGGCGCTTGCCAGAGTATCAGGCAGATCAATATGCACAGGCCCCGGGGGATCGGCGCGGGCAATGGCCAAGGCCTTTGCGATAATCACCCCGGCATTACCATCGGCAACCTGAAATGTTGCCTTTGTGACCGGTGCCAGCAAGGCCGCCTGATCTATCACCTGGTGCGTGAATTGCGATGCCATGGCAGGCGCAATGCAACCAGACAGCACAATCAGCGGCACTTGCTCCTGAAAGGCGTTGGCAATTGAGTTTATCGCATTTGCCAGCCCCGGCCCGATGGTGGTCAGCAAAATACCTGGCGCGCCGGTGGCCTGCCATGACCCTTCGGCCATGAAGCCAGCGGCATTTTCATTTTTGCACAGGGTGAAGGCAATTCCGGCCTGCTGCAAAGCATCCAAAAGCACCAACACCTCACCGCCGGGCATGCCAAAAGCGTGCCGACAGCCAGCGTGGGCCAACCCATTGGCAATTGCCTGAGCCGATGTCTGCGTCATTTGCCTGCCTTTGCATAACCATCGCGCCGTTGCGGCACTTTGATGCCCAGAATGGCTCCGGCAACCTGAGTGCGCAATATCTGTGCCGTGCCGCCCCCAATCGTAAACATCCGGGCATCTCTCACCATGCGTTCCAGTGGCAGATTGCGCGAATACCCAGCCGCGCCATGAATTTGCAGAGCGTCATTCGTGACCTTGATCGCGGTCTCGGAGGCAAGAATTTTAGCCTGAGCTGCCTCGCACATATCAGGAAACCCAGTGCCTGCATTCATCGCCGCATTGTGAATCAAGGCGCGGGCTGCGCTGAGACCAATGGACATATCCGCAAGCATCCATTGCAACCCCTGAAATTCAGCGATTGGCCGCCCGAACTGTTCGCGTGTTTTGGCGTAATCAAGTGCAGCCTCGTAAGCCCCTTGCCCAATGCCCAGCGCCACACTTGCCGCACCAATCCGCTGGCCATTATACGCCTTCATCAGCCCGGCAAAGCCGCGCTTCAGCCCTTCCGGCGGCATGACCAGCATATCCTCGGACACGATCAGGTTTTCCAGGATAATTTCAGTTTCAGGAATGCCGCGAAGGCCCATAGCCGGCTCGCGCTTGCCAACTTTCAGCCCTTCGGACTCATCGCGCACCGCGATAAAACCGCCAATGCCCCTGTCTTCGCCATCTTCGATCACGCGGGCAAAAATCAGATGCAGCTTTGAGACCCCACCGCCGGTAATCCAGTGTTTAACGCCATTGAGCACATAATTACTGCCCTGTTTTACGGCCTTTGTTGTCATTTCGGTGGCGGCTGAACCAGCGCCCGGCTCGGTGATACAAATTGCCGGTTTATCCCCCGCCAGCACCAGCTTGGCCGCCAGCTTTTTCTGTTGGTCAGAGCCATATTTCATGATCGCTCCGACGCCACCCATATTGGCCTCGACCACAATGCGGGCGGTAACGCCGCAATGCCGGGCCATTTCTTCAACAACCAGAACGGCCTCCATATAAGTCAGGCCCTGACCGCCATATTCCACCGGAATTGTCATGCCCATAAACCCGGCCTCAGTCAGAACTTTGATGTTATCCCATGGATATTCTTCGCTGCGGTCCACCTCGGCGGCGCGCGGTTTTATCTTGTCTTCAGCAATGCGGCGCGCGGTCTCCTGTAGAGTTTTTTGCTCGTCTGTCAGGTAGAACATTGGCTTTTATCCTTCATCCAAAAGTTCGCGCAATATCTCTTCACTATGCTCTCCGCACATAGGCGGCGGGTGGCGATAGGTGACCGGGGTGGCGCTGAATTTCACTGGATTGCCGATCAGATCAACCTTACCGGAGGCGGCCTGAGGGTAGTTCATCGAAATTTTCATGGCCCGCGCCGCCACCTGCTCACTGGCAAAAACCTCGGGCAAAGTATTGATCTCACCGCCGGGTACGCCACAAGCCTCCATGCCCTCCACCAGTCTCTGTTTCGGCATTTTGGAAAGTTGTTCAGCTAAAATGGGGATCAGGGTATCACGGTTTGCCAACCTGTCGGTATTCTTTGAAAACCGCTTATCCACCCCAAGCTCTGGCAGGCCGATCATCTCCACAAAGTGGGCAAATTGCGCGTCATTGCCCACAGCAACGATCGCATGACCATCGGCGCATTCAAACACTTGGTAGGGCACAATATTAGGGTGCTGATTACCGCGCCTTTTGGGTGTTTCGCCGGAAGTCAGGTAATTTACTCCCTCATTCGCCAACCACGCCACTTGTGTGTCAACCAGAGCAAGGTCAATATGCTGCCCCTCGCCTGATTTCATGCGGTGAATAAGCGCCGCCTGAATGGCGCTGACCGCATACATGCCGCACATGAGGTCGGCAATGCCAACGCCGGCCTTCATTGGTGCGCCCTCAGGTACGCCAGTCAGGCTCATCAAGCCGCCATAGCCCTGCGCCATCAGGTCATAGCCGGGGCGGTGGGCGTTAGGGCCGGTCTGACCAAAACCCGTAACCGAGCAATAGATAATGTCGGGCTTCACCTGACGGATGCTATCATAATCCAGCCCGTATTTTGCCAGCCCGCCGGGCTTGAAATTCTCGACCACAACGTCACATTTTACCACCAGCCTGCGCAGAATATCAGCCCCTTCAGAGCTGGCCATATCAATGGCAATCGAGCGCTTGTTGCGGTTGGCCGCCAGATAATAAGCGCTTTGCGTAGTGGGCTGGCCATTTGTGCCAACCACAAAAGGAGGCCCCCAGCTACGGGTGTCATCGCCCAGTCCGGGGCGTTCTACCTTGATGATATCCGCCCCCAGATCGCCCAAATACTGGGTGGCAAAAGGGGCTGCCAATATGCGCGAAAGGTCCAGAATACGCAGCCCGTGCAATGGGCCTTTTCGTGGTTGCTCTTTATCCGCCATTCTCTTCCCCGACTTATGATTTCCTCATAAAGTTACGCACCCAGACGTCCAGCAGCTGAAACTCGTTCTGGCTCAATGTCAAACCAAGCTTGCTACGCCGCCAAAGAATGTCTTCGGCGTTGCGGGCAAATTCATGTTCAACCATCCAGCGCACTTCGCGCTCATATAATCCGCCGCCAAAGTCTTGCCCGAGGTCAGTTATTTTTGTGGCACCTTGCAGAATTTTAGCAGCGTCAGTGCCATATGCCCGCACCAGCCGCGTGGCCTGACCGGGGGTAAGAAACCGGTGCTTTGAGCGAAGATCTGTCTCCAATAAATGCACGCCACTCACCGGAAAATCACCGCCGGGCAAAGGTGCTGAGGCCGTCCAGTTTTCTGATGGGTTTGAGAAAAACGGGGCGAGTTTGGCCATCGCAGCTTCAGCCAAAACCCGGTAGGTGGTGATTTTGCCGCCAAACACATGCAGCACAGGCAGCACAGGCAAGCCATCGGTTTGGTCCAATACAAGTTTGTAATCACGGGTGGCGGATGTGGCACTGCCTGAATCTTCATCCAACAAGGGCCGCACACCTGAAAAGGTTCGGACTATATCCGCCTTCTTGATCGGCTTCTTAAAATAGGTTGCGGCAAAAGACAGCAGGTATTCAGCTTCGGTATCGCTGCATTTGGCCGGTGTGGAGGGGTCTTCATGCGTTGTCTCGGTTGTCCCGATCAGGGTGAAATCCTGCTCATGGGGGATCACAAAAATAAGCCGCCCATCCGGGCCTTGCAGATAATAGGCGCGGCCATGGTCAAACAGTTTTGGCACGATGATATGGCTACCCCGAACCAGCCGTATCTGCTCTTGCACTGTCGCTGCAAGTGGCTGCTGTATCACCTGCTCCACCCACGGACCTGCCGCATTCACCAAAATGCGGGCCTTGTGGTGATCAATGGCTCCGGTTTCGCTATTTTGCGTCTCTATTTCCCAGAAATTTGCGTTTCTGATGGCTGAAACAACCCGCGTACGCACCATAATATGCGCACCACGCATTGCCGCATCACGCGCGTTAAGAACCACCAAGCGGGAATCATCGACCACGCAATCGGAATATTCATAGGCGCGCAGAAACTTATCATGCAGCACCTCGCCGGCGACATCTTTGTGTAGGTCCAGGCTAGTTGTTCCCGGCAAATACTGCCGCCGCCCCATGGCATCATACATCAAAAGACCCAGCCGGATCATCCAGCTTGGCCTGCGCCCCCGCAGCCAGGGCATAACGATGCCTAACAGCCGTGAGGTAGGCGTTGAATTGTCAAACCGCATCTGGCGGCTTAGCGGCAGGACAAAGCGCATCGGGCGGCTGATATGCGGCATCATTTCCAGCAGAACCTCGCGCTCAACCAGTGACTTTTTCACCAGCCCAAACTCGAAATATTCAAGGTAACGCAAGCCGCCATGAAACAGCTTGGTTGAGGCGGAAGATGTGGCCGAAGCAAGGTCATTCATCTCGGCAAGGGCCACGCTCAACCCACGGCCAGATCCATCACGGGCAATGCCACACCCATTGACCCCACCGCCAATCACGAACAGGTCAAAAATTTCCGTATTGTTTGTGTGCTCCGCCAAATTTACCCCGGCATGCTATCTTCAATTTTGTATTTATGCGAAGAATTGGCTGCGCCCGCCACCGGCAAATGACTTTAGGCCGCGAAATCTGTAACTTTTCCCACATCATGCACAATTTTCGTGCAAACGCGGGCACAATGCCGCCTGAAACGGGCTTCACAATCTGGCCCACAATTTATTTGCAGCCAGTGCGATACTGTCTACCGAAGGCATGGTAGCCGCATAGGCCGGGCCTGTAGCGATAAAACTGTCTTCGGCGGTCAGGCGTGCATGCGGGAAATTTGTGCGCTCTGTAAGCAGTGTCATCAGCGCCTCTGACACATTACCGCTGCGCCGGCATTCATCAACCACCAGCACCGCCTCCGCCCCCTCAAGAGCCGCCAGCAGCCCGGTTGTGGGTAATGGAGACAGCCAGCGCAGGTCAATCACCCGTGTCTTGATGCCCTTGCTCTCCAGAATTAGCGCCGCCTTCTGGCTTAGATAATGGCCGTTGCCATAAGTCACGATAGCCAGCGGCCCCTTGCCACTGACCCCAACTTTACCCAGTGAAATACGCTCATTCGGCGAGGGATAGAGCCGCATCCAGCCGCCATCACCCTCCGCGTGCATATCCCGCATCGAATAAAGCGCAATAGGCTCAATAAACACCACCACACGCTGTTCATCACGTGCCAGCCGCACAGCTTCGCGCAACATCATGACCGCATCATCGCCGCATGACGGGCAGGCCAGAATTAGGCCGGGAATATCGCGTAGCACGGCAAGGCTGTTGTCATTATGAAAATGCCCACCAAAGCCCTTTTGGTAACCCAGCCCGGCAATGCGCACCACCATCGGGTTGGTGAATTGCCCGTTCGAGAAAAATGGTAAAGTTGCCGCTTCGCCGCGCAACTGGTCCTCGGCATTATGCAGGTAAGCCAAAAACTGAATTTCTGGCATGGGTACAAAGCCATTATGCGCCAGTCCAATCGCCAAGCCCAGAATGCTTTGCTCATCCAAAAGAGTATCTATCACACGAGAAACGCCAAATTTTCCGGCCAGCCCACGGGTTACACCATAAACGCCGCCCTTGGTGCCGACATCTTCACCCATCACAATAATCTCGCCATGCTCCAGCATCAGATCAGCCAATGCCCAGTTGATCAATTTTGACATTGGTTGGGGCTTGGCCATCTGCGCATATTCAGACCCTAACATTGCCAAACGAGCCTTTTTTCCCGGGCCATTGTCCGGGGTGTTTTTGCGTGCTGGCGGGATCAGGCTTGCCATCACATCTTTGGCGCTTTCCAGACGCGGCAGCGTTACCACCTTGGCAGCATCGCAAGCGCATTGCCGGCCCGCTTCATCGTATATAGCCAACGCACCGGCAAGGTCGAGCGCCCCTGATTCCACCAGCAGCCGCACAGAATGAAGCAGCGGGTCGTTAGCCTCCCAGCCCTCATAAAGTGCCTTTGGCAGATAGGTCTCCTGAACATCAGCGCCGGCATGGCCGTATAGGCGCACAGTTTTGAGATGCAGAAAGGCCGGTTTCTTTTGTTTGCGAACATATTGCGCCGCCTCGGTCGCAACCCGGTATGTTTCATACAAATCCAACCCATTGGCATAAAAATATTCCAACCCCGGCCTGTGTGCAAAACTTGCAGCAATCCAACCCTTTGGCGTGCGTACCGAAATACCTATGCCATTATCTTCGCAAACAAACAAAAGAGGCATGGATAGAGACTGGTAGGCCGCCCATCCCGCCGCGTTGAACGCACCTTGTGCAGTGGAGTGGTTGGCGGAAGCATCGCCAAAACTGGCCATAACCAGCCCGTCATCGGCCAGAACCCGGTGTTCGGGCTTATGCCGCGCCGCAAGGCCGATTGAATAAGCTGCCCCCATTGCTTTGGGCAGGTGGCTGGCAATGGTGGAAGTCTGCGGCGGGATCATCAGAGCGCGCGAGCCCAGCACTTTGTGCCGTCCGCCTGAAATGGGGTCTTCACGCGCGGTGGAAAAACTTAAAAGCATGTCCCATATGGGCGTAGTGCCGGGCACCTGAGTGCTGCGCATAGCTTGAAAGGCGCCATCACGGTAATGCAGGAAGGCCATATCATCCGGGCGCAAAGCTGCTGCAACTGCCGCCATGCCCTCGTGACCAGAGGAGCCGATGGTATAAAACCCCTGCCCTGCCGCCTGCATCTTGCGCGATGTGCGATCAAGCTGGCGGCTAAGGCATTGAGCCCGGAAAATCGCAACCGCATCATGCTTATCAAGTGGGTTTGATGGAGCCGCCCCGCCCGGAAGATCACCTGCCGCAACCTGCTTTCGAAATGCCTCATGGACAATATCGGCACGACTGGCCATCGGTCAGAAAAACGCCTGCAACCCAGTTTGCGCCCGCCCGAGAATCAGCGCGTGTACATCATGAGTGCCCTCATAGGTGTTCACGGTTTCCAGATTCATCATATGGCGGATCACCTGAAATTCTTCGCTGATCCCGTTGCCCCCGTGCATGTCACGGCTCATGCGCGCAATATCCAGAGCTTTGCCGCAATTATTGCGCTTCAGCATCGAGATCATCTCGGGTGCTGCCGCCGCTTCATCCATCAGCCGTCCCACACGCAGGCAAGCCTGCAAGCCCAGCGCGATCTCGGTTTGCATGTCAGCCAGCTTTTTCTGGAACAACTGGGTTTGTGCCAATGGCCGGTTGAACTGTTTGCGATCAAGGCCATATTGCAGGGCAGCGTGCCAACAGAATTCGGCCGCGCCCAGCACGCCCCAACTGATACCATAGCGCGCCCGGTTAAGGCAGCCAAACGGACCTTTCAGGCCCTCAACATTTGGCAGCAACGCATCTTCGCCAACCTCAACCGCATCCATCACGATTTCGCCGGTAACCGAAGCCCGCAGGCTCATCTTGCCGGTTATTTTCGGAGCTGAAAGCCCCTTGGCCCCCTTCTCCAACACAAAGCCCTTGATCTTGCCGCCATGGGCATCAGACTTGGCCCAGACCACAAAAACATCGGCAATCGGGCTGTTGGATATCCACATTTTAGAGCCGGTAAGCCGGTAGCCGGTAGCGGTTTTTTCAGCACGGGTTTTTATTGCGCCAGGGTCAGAGCCTGCATCCGGTTCCGTCAGGCCAAAGCAGCCGATCAGCTTTCCGGAAGCAAGACCCGGCAGGTATTTTTGTCGCTGCTCCTCGGTGCCGTAGGCATAAATTGGGTAGATCACCAGCGACGACTGAACGCTCATCATGGAGCGGTAGCCTGAATCCACCCGCTCGATCTCGCGGGCAACCAGCCCATAGGTTACGTAGGAAGCACCCAGCCCGCCATACTCCTCGGGCAGGGTCAGCCCCAGCAACCCGGCCTCGCCCATTTCGCGGAAAAGCTCCGGTGCCACAACCTCTTCCGCATAGGCCTGAATAATACGTGGCCCCAGCTTATCATCGGCAAAGGCGCGGGCTGCATCACGCAACATGCGCTCGTCTTCGCTAAGCTGGCAATCAAAGCGCAAGGCATCCTGCCAGTCAAAATGGGAAAGCCCGGGTAAATCTTTGGGTTTCAGCTTCATGATTAATTCCACCTTACTATCATGCCTAGAGCTTACCTTATCTACACCCATAAAACAGGGCTTTAAAAGTGATAAACTGCTCTGAAACCTCTCTGGGCTCTTGAATGTCCATACGCCCTGAAAGGGGTGGTCTCAATGGCCACCCCAGACAATGGCCGCCCCAGACTTAGAAGTGCAGAGAAATATCTCTGTGAGTAGCGCTGCACCGCGCCAT
>CAYNXK010000063.1:0-10948 GCA_964401125.1 uncultured Aliiroseovarius sp. | reverse complement strand
TCAGGCGGCAAACGAAGTTTTCTTTGGACGATGTTTTCATCTCCCTGAAGGCGCATATTCCGGCTCTGACCCGCTCAAATTTGCACCGATGTTTAAGGCGGCACGGCTTGAACCGGCTGCCGGTTGAAGGGGGTGGCGCAGTTAAAAAAGCAACTAAAAAGTTCCGGGAATATGAGATCGGATATGCACATATCGACATTACAGAAATCCGCATTCTCAAAGAAAAACTCTATCTTTTCGTGGGGATAGACCGTGTTTGTAAATATGCATATGTCGAGCTTCACCAGCGGATGACACAAGAGGTTGCACGGGGTTTTCTAGAGCATTTCATTGCAGATTGCCCGTTCAAAATACATACAATCCTCACCGACAATGGCGCGCAATTCACCTATGCTCTTTTGGCCGAACATTTGCGTCCCAAAGATAAAACTCACATGTTTGATCAGGTCTGCGCCCGGCATGGGATCAAACACAGGCTGACCAAGTTCAGGCATCCGTGGACCAACGGTCAGGTTGAAATTATGAATAAGAAAATCAAGGCGCACACGACGAAAAAGTACCACTATGAGAGCGCTGAGAGCCTGAAGAAGCATCTGATGGCATACCTGCTGGCTTACAACTTTCAGCGCCCTCTAAAGGTGTTGAAATATATGTCTCCCTATGACAAAATGATCGCGATATACAAAGAAAAATCGGAATTGTTTCGGCTTGATCCTACCCAGAAGATTGTGGGACTGAACATTTAGCGAATAAGCCAGCAGCTTAACCAAGCTGCACTGGAGGCAATCCGCGGCCTGCGATAAAACCTGCGTCATCATACATTGTTGCAGGAGCCACAGCATTGCACCCTGACGCAGGGCGCATTAGGTTGCAAATGTTGATGTCTCAAATGAGGTTGCTTTGCCCGTGCCCATTATCTTCCGTATTCTGCCTGCCCTGACCCTGATTCTCGCCATGTCCCTGCCGTTGCAGGCCCAAAACCTTGCCGGTCCCTACCTTGCGGCGCAGCATGCTGATTACCATGGTAATTTCAGCGCTGTGGTCGAGTATGCCCCCCGTGTCTTGGCCCGTGACCCGGGAAACCAAGACATTATGGAGAGTTTGCTGGTGGCCCAGATCGGGTTGGGCCAGTTTGAGCAGGCAGTCCCGGTGGCGCGCCGCCTTCAGGGCCTGAGCCGTGACAGCCAAATTGCCGGTCTAGTGCTGCTGGCCAACTCAATACAGGCCGAGGATTGGAGCGGCGTGCTGAACGCATTGGAGACCGGCGCAACCATTGGCGACGTGCTTGACCATCTGGTGCGTGGCTGGGCTTTGGTGGGGCTGGGGCAAACCTCAGATGCGTTGGAGAGCTTTGCGCAGGTCGATACTGGCGGAGACCCCGGACAATTTGCTGCCTACCACAAAGCATTGGCCATGGCGCTTGTCGGTAACTATGAGGGCGCGGCCAGGCTATTCTCCGGGGCGGGCGAAGGGGTATTGGTACTCGACCGGGCCGGGTTGCTGGCCTATGCGCAGATTCTCAGCCAACTTGAGCGCAACCCGGCAGCGGTTGATCTGATCGACAAGGTGTACCCCAGTGGCGGTGATGCTGGAATCCGCACCTTGCGGGCCGAGCTGGCGGCAGGAAAACCGATTGATTTCACGGCCATAACCTCGCCACGTGAGGGGCTTGCAGATGTATTTGTTTCGGTGGCAAGGGCATTGGTGGAAGATCTGGATGAGAGCGTGGTACTTCTGTACAGCCGCACTGCCGAGTTTTTGCAGCCGGATAATCATGAGGCAACGCTGTTATCTGCCGCCTTGCTGGAAATGCTGGAGCATTATGATCTGGCAGTGGTAAACTACAGCAAGGTGCCGGAAGGCCACCGGCTTTACCTGCGCGCGGCTCTTGCACGCGCCGAGGCCTTGCGCCGCTGGGGCAAGGTGGACCAGGCCGTAGAGGCACTGCATGCCCTGAGCAAAACTCACCCGGACAAGGCGGAGGTGTTTGAGACCCTCGGTGATACCTTGCGCTACCTTGACCGCTTTGAGGAGGCCCTGCCTGCCTATAACCGGGCGGTGGGGCTGCATGAAACGCCGCGCCGGGCGCAATGGCTGTTGTTCTTTACCCGTGGCATTACCAATGAGCGGCTTGGGCATTGGCCCGCTGCCGAGGCCGACTTTCGCCGAGCGCTGGAGCTGAACCCGGGGCATCCTTCGGTGCTGAACTATCTTGGATATAGCTTTGTCGAGCGCCGCGAAAACCTTGAGGAGGCGCTTGACATGATCCAGCGCGCCGTCGCCGCCCGCCCCAATGATGGCTATATCACCGATTCACTGGGCTGGGCTCTCTACCGGCTGGGCCGCTTTGAGGAAGCCGTGGCACCAATGGAGCGGGCGGTGGAACTGATGCCGATGGACCCAATCATCAACGATCATCTGGGCGATGTTTACTGGGTGGTTGGCCGCCACCTTGAAGCAAAATTTCAGTGGCGCCGGGCGCTGTCTTTCATCACCGAAGATACCGATGCCAGCCAGATCGAACCCGAGCGTATTCGCCGCAAGATCGAGGTTGGGCTTTATGTGGTGCTTGAGGAAGAAGGTGCTGCGCTACTGACCGGATCTGATGCAAATAATTAAAGCGTTCGCTCCGGCCAAGGTGAACCTGAGCCTGCATGTAACCGGGCAGCGGGCCGATGGTTATCACCTGTTGGATTCGCTAGTGATGTTTGCTGATCTGGGCGATCGGATCACACTTCGCGAGGCTGATACCCCCTCTTTCAGCGTTACTGGTCCGATGGCTGCTGGCGTGCCGGAAGGTGCCAACAATCTGGTGGTGCGCGTGGCTAAACTTTTTGACTTGCCGGTGGCCATTACCCTGTCAAAGCACCTGCCGACAGCAGCCGGTCTTGGCGGCGGCTCGTCTGATGCCGCAGCAACAGCGCTGGCCATGTGCGAGCTGCTCGGGCAAAGGGATTTGCCGGAGGAGCTGCTTATGTTGGGGTCCGATATTCGCGTCTGCCTGATGCGTCAGACGGCGCGAATGCAAGGGATCGGCGCGCAGGTCACCCCCCTGCCCGGCCTGCCACCGCTGTATGCGGTCTTGGCCAATCCTGGGGTGGTGATGACAACACCAGAGGTGTTTTCTGCCGTTGAAAATAAGAAAAACCCGGCAATGCCAACCCGCCTGCCAAAGTTAAAAAGCTCGGCGGCATTCATCAAATGGCTGGCCACGCAGCGCAATGACCTTGAGGAGCCGGCAATCAAAATTCAGCCGGTGATCGCCGAGACACTCACGGCCCTTGCCGCCCTTCCAGGCACAGATCTTGTGCGCATGTCTGGCTCGGGGGCTACCTGTTTTGCACTGTTTTCCACCTATGATGCAGCCGTGCGGGCAGCTCTGATATTGTCAGAGAAAAAGCCAAGCTGGTGGGTGCGCGCCGCCCGTCTTACCTGAGCCGTGCCACCACGTAATCGGCAATCTCGTCCAGCATCTGGCGCAGCGGCTCATCGGGTAACGTGACCAGCGCCGCCTTGGCCTTGCTGATCCAGTTCAGAGCCTCCGTACGGGTGGCCTCCAATGCGCCGTGCTTTTCCAATAGCGCCAGGGCCTGCTCAAAATCACCCTCGCCCTGCCGGCCATTCTCGATTACCCGTACCCAGAAAGCGCGCTCGTCGCTATCGGACTTTGCTACCGCCTTGATCAGCGGCAGGGTCAGCTTGCGCTCGCGGAAATCATCGCCAAGGTTTTTGCCAAGAATGTCGCCGCCCCAGTAATCAAGCAGATCGTCAGTAATTTGAAAGGCAATGCCAAGCGCGTCGCCGTAATCATAGAGAGCCTGCACCCGCGCCTTGTCAGCCCCGGCAATGACACCGCCAACTTCGCAGGCAGCGGCAAATAGCGCTGCGGTTTTGCCCCGTACCACCTTCAGGTAAATATTTTCACTGGTCGCCAGATCCTGCGCTGCGGTAAGTTGCAGCACCTCGCCCTCGGCAATAGTAGCCGAGGCGTTGGCGAGAATATCCAGCACCTGCATATTGCCGGTCTCGCACATCAGCTGGAACGAGCGCGCGAACAGGTAATCGCCCACCAATACGCTCGATTTGTTGTCCCATAGCAGGTTAGCGGTGGGCCGCCCGCGCCGCTGCCCGCTTTCATCGACCACATCATCATGCAGCAGCGTTGCGGTGTGAATAAACTCGACCGTGGCGGCAAGGTGAATATGGTAGGGGCCAGTGTAGCCACAAAGCCGCGCTGCCGCCAGCGTTAGCATCGGGCGCAGGCGTTTGCCGCCGGCCTCAACCAGATGGGCTGTGACCTCGGGAATGCGCGGTGCATGCTTGCTGGCCATGCGGCTGCGAATCAGATGATTGACCGCTTCAAGGTCCAACGCAAGGTGTTTGGCCAGTTTCTCATGCGGCTTGCTGGTATTTATGTCTTGTTTATTCACTATGTCTTTACCTTACTCGACAAATGCAGGGCGTTTCTATAAGCCCTTGAGTATGAAAGAACTTATTCGCACAAATGACCCGGCTACGCTGGCTTTTGCCACAGCCCTTCTTGATGGTGAGGGTATAGATCACTTTGTCATGGACGTCCATATCGGCACATTGATCGGGTCAATAGGAATTTTACCTCATCGCCTTATGGTCCGAGATCAAGACATCACGCAAGCTCGCAGAGCAATGCGTGACAACGGGATTATTGTGGAGAAATAGGCATGGGTTTTGCGCGTGATGCGATTACGATAGATAAGTTTCTGGGAGGGCGGCTGAAGCTGATGCAGCCGCGCAAAGGCTACCGCGCCGGGGTTGATCCGGTGTTTCTAGCAGCTTGCGTTGGGGCGCATAAAGGCGAGAGCGTGCTAGAGCTTGGCTGCGGCGTTGGCGCGGCCATTCTTTCGCTGGGCGAGCGGGTATCGGGGCTGCGCCTTGTCGGGGTGGAAATTCAGCCTGATTATGCCGAGCTGGCCCGGCGCAACGCTTATGACAATGACCTTCAGCTGGAGGTGCATGCGGCCAGCTTGCTGGACCTGCCGGAAGCGGTGCGTGAGGAAAGCTTTGATCATGTAATCATGAACCCGCCCTATCACTTGCGTGACCGAGGCTCTGTTGCCCCGGATATGGGCCGCGAGACCGCTTTGGGCGAGCAAACGCCGCTGGCGGATTGGATCGAGGTGGCTACCAGACGGCTGAAACCACGTGGCCACCTGACCCTGATTCAGAAGGCTGAACGCCTGCCGGAAATATTGGGCGCATTTGATGAGCGGATGGGCTCGATTCTGGTTAAACCACTCTGCCCGCGTGAAGGGCGGGCGGCAGCTTTAGTGGTAGTGCATGTGCGCAAGGGCGGGCGTGGTGCCTTCCGACTGGCGGCACCCCTTATCTTGCATGATGGTGCTGAACATGTGGGTGACGCTGAGAGCTACCGACCGGAAGTCAGTGCCATTCTGCGTGACGGGGCGGCTTTGCCCTTGTGGTAGGCCACTTGCGTTCACATATTCTTAAGAGCTTCAGTGCAATGCTGAAAAGTGGGCCGCCATATAACAATTTAGTGACAAACGGGTTGTTTTATGCTGGACTGGAGCCATGGTAAATAAAGGAGGACTCTCATGGATTTAGCCTCGCGTGTGCAGCAATTGCGCAAAAAACACGAAGCGCTTTCAGATGAAGTTGAAGTGGCGCAGCGCCAACCTAGTAGCAGTGATCTGCATATTACCGAGTTAAAAAAGCAAAAATTACGCCTGAAAGAGGAAATTATGCGGCTGAGTGTCGCCTAGCTCTGATTGACCACCTCTTATAGGTTCAGGATCTGTTGGTTTGAAGGCCTCCAATGGCCTGTCTTCTGGTATGCGCACGGAAGTAAATTTTGAGTCCAAAATTTGCGTAGCGTGCGCGTAAAATAAAAGGCTTATAGCCTGACAATAGAATTAAAATTGAATCGTCAGGCTATAAAATCAATACCAGAGGGCCTGCTCTGTCGGATAGTCACCAATGTTAGCTCTACTTTTAATGTTTAGGGCGGCAAGTATCGGCAATTGTGACTTATGGGCGGTCTGTTTCTGAAAAACCATTGGCTCAGAGCGTCCATATATCCCCCGGATAGCCTCTTGTGCAAAATCTTAACAGCGTTATGCTGCGCCTGAAAAGTAGGTGCTGCGGTGCGGAATAAAGTGCGTAAAAACAAACCAGAAGCCAGTTTTGTGCTTATCTCGCCGGAAGCGCCGGTCTCTAACGAGAGCCATGGCGGGCGGGCCAAGTGCTTGCAACGGCTTATTCGGCTGGACATGCCGGTGCCCCCTAGTGTTGCGCTGAATTTTACGGCGGTGCGTGCAATTTCCATGGGGCAGATGCCAGATATGGCGGCATTGCTGGCGGGTCTGGACCAGGGTGCTTTGGTCAGCGTGCGCCCATCCTCGCAAGCCGCAGATTGGGGCGGACCAAGTGCCGTGCTGAATATTGGCATGTGTGATGCGGCCCATGCCCGACTTTGCCAGAGCCATGGCAAGGAGGCCGCTGACGCCCTTTATATGAAGTTCATCCAAAGCTATTCTACCCATGTGGCGCGACTTGACCCCGATGCTTATGATCACCTTAAGAACAGAGATGCCGGAGCAGTAGCGCAGGCTTTGGAAATCTATGCTGAAGAATGCGAAGCGCCTTTCCCACAAAAAATGGAAGTGCAGCTGGCCGAGGTTCTGCGCTCCATGGTGCGGGTTTGGGAGGGCACATCGGCACGGTTATTGCGTGAAGCCAAAGGCGCGCCAGCAGATGCCGGGCTGGGCCTTGTGGTGCAGCAAATGGCGCTGGGTGTCGGCAAGGGGCTATACGGGGCCGGGGTGATTCAGTTTGTTAACAGCACCACCGGCGCGCGTGAAGTTCATGGCCGCTACCTGTGCAAAAGCCAAGGCCGAGATGCGCTTAGCGCGGGCGGCACGGGCGAGACCATGTATCTGAGTACAGATACGCGCGGGCGCTCTATTGAGGAGGTTTTGCCGCAAAATTACGCTGATTTGTTGCGCTACGGAGAGCTGTGCCGCAGTAGGTTGCGCGAAGAAATGCAGATTGAATTCACCATTGAAAATGGGTGTATTTTCATCCTCGATGCGGTGCGGGTGCAGCGCTCGGAGCGGGCTGATTTGGCCATTGCGGTGGCGCTGGCAGAAGATGGTATCATAACCTCTGACGAGGCGGTTTGCCGCATTGCACCGCGCGCCGTGGCAACGCTGCTGCATTCGCAGGTTGACCCGGAAAGTGCCCGCGATGTGATTGCTTCAGGCATTGCCGCCAGCCCCGGCGCTGCCACTGGGCGCATTGTTTTCACGGCGCGGGCAGCACAGAGTTCGGCCGCGCGCGATGAAGCCTGCATTCTGGTGAGGCGCGAGACCACGCCGGAAGATATTCGCGGCATGCATGCGGCTCAGGCGGTGCTGACCCAGCGCGGCGGCGGCAGCAGCCACGCGGCAGTGATCGCCCGCGGCCTTGGCTTGCCTTGCATTGTTGGCGCGGCCCATATGACGATCGACCAGCGGGCCGCCACCCTGACCACCAGCGATGGCCGCCTGTTTCGTGAAGGTGATGTGATCACGGTTGACGGCACCGCCGGTGAAGCCCTTGCCGGTGCGCCGCGCATGCTGCCGCCCGATCTGGGCACCAGCTTCCAGACCTTACTGCAATGGGCCGATCAGGCCCGCGATATAGGCGTGCGCGCCAATGCTGATACGCCGGATGACGCCCGCAAGGCGCTAATGTTTTCGGCCGAAGGCATTGGCCTGTGCCGCACCGAGCACATGTTCTCGGATGACGACCGTTTGCTGGCTCTGCGCGAGATGATCTTTGCTGACCACAGTGACGACAGGCGCGCCGCTCTTGACCGTATCCTGCCGATGCAACGGGCTGATTTCATTGAGCTACTCAACATAATGCAGAACAGGCCGGTCTGTATCCGGTTGTTTGACCCGCCTTTGCACGAGTTCCTGCCCCATGGCCGCGAGGGGCTGCGTGAGCTGGCCGAAGCGTTGGATTTGCCGCTGTCTGATGTCACCGCCCGGGTGGAAAGCCTGCGTGAATACAACCCGATGCTGGGCATGCGCGGCGTGCGCCTTGGCCTGACCTTGCCTGAAATATACGACATGCAGGCGCGCGCCATTTTTGAAGCAACAATAGAAGTTTCAAAAAACAGTGATGGGGTCGTGCCGGAAATCATGATCCCGCTGGTATCCGCCCGGCGTGAAGTCGAAATCGTTAAAGCCCGCATTGACGCGGTCGCTGCCGCCGTGCGCATAGAGCAGGGAGCTGCGTTTTCTTACCGGCTGGGGGCAATGATTGAAACCCCGCGCGCTGCCCTTCGGGCCGGCGGTATTGCCCAACACACCGAGTTCTTGTCGTTCGGCACCAATGACCTTACCCAGATGACCTATGGTCTCAGCAGAGACGATGCCGGACGTTTCATGGGCGAATATGTGCGCCTTGGGGTGTACAGCGAAGACCCGTTTCACATTCTTGATACTGACGGGGTTGGTGAACTTCTGACGCTGGGGGCAGAGCGGGGCCGCGCTGCAAACCCTGACGTGACTCTGGCCATTTGCGGCGAACATGGTGGCAACCCCGAATCTATCGCCTTTTGCCGTGATGCGGGCTTTGATTATGTGTCCTGCTCGCCATTTCGAGTGCCCGTTGCCCGCCTTGCTGCCGCACAATTGGCAATCCGTGACAAAACAACATCTAAATAGTGTTATGTATTGTAAATAAACAATAAATAAGCAACCTAAAGCCCTCCTCCACATCGACTCGCCCCCAAGATTTTGCCCCACAGCAACGGCAGTCTGGACCTTATTACCAGTTTCAAATATATACACGGACTTGTGGCGTGGCTTTTAAGCGCTTTGGGCAAAATGGGACAAGATTATGCTGCTTAAACAGACTTGCGCCATTGTGCTGATGATTGTGGCAAGTGCCGGGTTGGCGCGCGCCGAGACAACCATTATTGCCGCTGTTTCAAAGGTCATGGCGCTTGAGCATGCGGGCCTTGGTAAGCTGTCTACGGACCTGCCCGACAATTTTGCCAGTCTACAGGCAAAAGCTGTGGTCACCCCCAGCATTTCCTATACCACTGCCTGGCTCAAGGCCCAGCCCGTGGCCTCCGGTGGTGCCCAATGGGAATGCCTGACCGAAGCGCTTTACTTTGAGGCCCGTGGTAAAGCCATCAAAGGCCAGTTTGCGGTGGCCGAGGTTATCATGAACCGGGTCGATAGCCGGATATTTCCCGATACCATCTGCGGTGTGGTGAATCAGGGTACGGGCAGGCGCTATCAGTGTCAGTTCACCTATACCTGTGACGGGATCCCGGAGATTATACATGAGCCCGCTGCCCTGATCAATGTCGGCAAAGTCGCGCGGATAGTGATCGACGGGGCCGAGCGCAACCTGACCAATGGTGCCACTCACTACCATACCACAGCCGTTAACCCGCGTTGGGCACGGGTTTATAAGCATACCACTTCGATCGGGGTGCATCGGTTTTACCGCAAACCCTCATAGCGGCTATGAGGCTCTGGCGGGGCTGGCCATTGCACGATATGCACGCCACATGACAAACTATATTTCACAGGCTTTTGGCCACCCGGAGCAGCGAGCGCAGGCAACTGCGGCAGATGCGCTGCTTGATCGGATTTCTCTGCGCAACTACGTGGTCGAAGTCGAAATCGGTGCTTTTCAGGCCGAACGCGGCAAGACCCAGCGCCTGGCTTTCAACATCGTGGTCGAGGTTACGGCGCGCGCGGCTCCGCTTGAAGATGATGTTGACCGCATCCTTTCCTATGACCGGCTGACCGAGGCTATTGCCCATGAGCTTGCCGCCGAGCGCCTGAACTTGCTTGAAACCCTTGCAGAACGCATTGCCGGGCGCATCCTCAACCAGCCACAAGCACAGAGGGTTTTTGTGCGCATTGAAAAGCTTGACCGTGGGCCGGGGGCTTTGGGGGTCGAGATCATGCGGCTGCGCGACACAGAGCTTGCCGCTCCGGCGCGTGGCCTAGACTTGCCGGTGGTGATCTATATTGACCCGGCTGAGGCAAATTCGCCAAATTTCGGAAATTTTCTCGATCTGGTCAAAGCTGAAAAGCTGCCGGTGGTGCTGGCAACCGGATTGCCAAAGGTCCCTAGGCCCGTTGGCCACAACGCTGAAGCCACCCGCCGCATTGCCCTTTTGGCCTTTGAGCAAAGCGCCTGGAGCCTTGCCGGGCATGATACCCGCCTAAGTGTTGCCGGCTCAAGAACCGAGCTTGACTGGGCGCTGAAAAATCAGGGTCTGCCGGTCTGGGCACCGCAGAAAATCATCCTGGATACAGTTGATATGGTGGCGGTGAGTGCCACCGATGGCCCGACTCTGGCCGCGTGGCTAGCCGGACTCCTGCAAGCCCGCGCTCTTATTATGGTCGGCGCAAAGCCGCCGCAGAGCTGTAATATTCCGGCATTTACAGCCTGCCTCAGCGACACAGCCTTGCCAAAGCTGCCCTGAAGCCGGATAGCGGGGCATGAAGCATTATTTCCGCCCGATCCCATCAGTTGACGCAGCCCGCACATCACAGGCGCAGCCTTTGGCCGGAGGCTGGTGTTGGTTCGACCGGGTCGAGGTCTTGTCACATGGCGCACCAGCAGGCGGGCCTGGCGAAATTATCAGCGCCGCTGAAGTGCCGAAGGATGTTTTGCAGCGCCTGTGCAGCCCACGCCCACCCCTGATGGGGTTGGATATGAACGCTGGTCCTCACCTCATGGGCATCCTCAATGTGACCCCTGACAGTTTTTCCGATGGCGGCCAGCTTGCCAACCCGGATGCAGCGGCACAAAGAGCGCGCGCCATGGTTGCCGCCGGAGCTTCTATTATTGATATTGGCGGCGAAAGCACCCGACCGGGGGCTGACATAATCGCCCCGGATCTTGAGATATCGCGGGTTATTCCCGCCATTGA
>CAYNXK010000062.1:0-10961 GCA_964401125.1 uncultured Aliiroseovarius sp. | reverse complement strand
ACAGCTAGACGCAGAGTTTCGGCCTGTAATTGTACGAGGCCGAGCAGCCAGAACGGAGCGGCGATGATGGGGATTCGAATCATTCCACAATATCCCCCTGTAGAAAAGCCCGCGCTTCTGGGGTTTTGGGAGCGGCAAAAAAGTCAGCGGCTTTACCGGCTTCGTGAATACGTCCGTTGACGATGAACAAGATGTCATCGGCCAGCCGCCTTGCCTGACCCATATCATGGGTGGCCATAACAATGCGGGTGCCTTCATTACGCACGCTCAGCAAAATATCCTCAATGGCACGTGTAGCGGCCCCGTCAAGGCTGGCGCAAGGCTCATCAAGGAGCAGAATTTCGGGCTTGCGGATTAGGGCGCGGGCCAGAGCCAGCTTTTGGCGTTCACCGCCGGACAGAGCGCGGGCCGGGCGTGTGGCGGTATCTTCAAGGCCAACCCGGCCAAGCCAGTCAAGGGCGCGCTTGCCTGCCTCGGCGCGCCCGACCCTCTGAAGCCGCAAAGGATAGGTCAGGTTGGCCAGCACATTGCGCCGCAACATGACCGGCGCCTGAAAAACAAAGCCCTGCCAAGCGTGCAGGTTGCCCTCGCGCCCCGGCCAGCTCAGGCTACCCTGTGACAGTTTTTCAAGCCCGTGCAGCATGCGTAACAGGCTGGTTTTGCCTGATCCGTTTGGCCCCATGATGATGGTCAGGCCCGTGCCTTCGATGGTCAAATCAAGTGGCCCGGCAATCAGCTTTCCCTGCCGCCTGAGGGCCGCGCCGCTGAGCCGCAGGGGGGGGAGCGCCTGCGCCGTCATTGCTCAGCGCCCCCGAAGCGGGCTACCAGATGGGTTGCCACATTCACCAGCAGCGCCAGCACGATCAGCACCATGCCCAGCGCCAATGCCAGCGAGAAATTTCCCCGGCTGGTTTCCAGTGAAATGGCGGTGGTCAGCACCCGTGTTGCGTGGTCGATATTGCCGCCGACAATCATGATGGCACCGACCTCGCCAATGCCCCGGCCAAACCCGGCCAGAGCGGCGGTGAGCAGCCCGTGGCGTCCATCGCGCAGCAGAGTGGCGATTTTCTGGGCCCGGCTGGTATTCAGCGAAGTCAGCAGGTCGGCATATTCCGCCCAAAGCGTGCGCATGGTATTGTGGGCGATCGAGGCGATCAGCGGCACCAGAATAAACACCTGCGCAATAATCATCGCCGTTGGCGTGAACAGCAGGCCAAACACCCCGAACGGGCCGCCGCGCGAAAGCATCAGATACACCACCAGCCCCACCACCACCGGCGGCAGGCCCATCAGGGCGTTCATGGTAATAATAACGGCTTGCCGGGCACGAAAGGGATAGACTGCCAGCCATGCCCCCAGCGGCAGGGCGATGGCCGAGGCAATCAGCACCGCCGTCAGGGTCACCCGCAAGGACAAGGCCGAGATTTCCAGCAGGTCGCGGTCCAGGGCCAGCACCAGTCGCACCGCCTCTGCCAGACCTGAAAATATCTCGTTCATATTCACGCATCCGCGCTGTTACATCTGGCCGATCTTATAAAGGTCAGGTTGCGGATCGCCAGCAAAAACGGCAGATATCAGCGGCATTCCTGCAAGGCCGATGCCAGCCCCCGGAGCAGGTTTGGATAAAAGCCCTGCCCCAGTGCCAATTCGTTGCCCAGCGGGTCCATACGCACAAGGCGTAAGTTGGTGCCTTCAAAGATGTTTTCGATCAAGGCCGAGGAGGTCTCCGGCCCTGCCAGCAGACAGCCTATGCCCTGCTCTGCCACAAGTGCGCGCAAGCTGGCCAGACGGGCCGGGCCGGGCCGGGCAGCGTGGCCGGAAGTGACGGCAGCCAGTGCAGGTTGCGCAAAGCTGTGTTCAAAATACTGGAGAGAATCGTGATAGACGAGGTATTTCAGGCCTTCCAGGGGGGCAAACTCGGCCCGGATTTCATCAGCAAGGGTCGTAATTTCCACCTGCCCCCGCAGGGCATTGGTAGCATAGGCGGCGGCGTTATCCGGGTCAATTTTTGCCAGTGCGGTGGCGATGGCATCAAGCCAGACAATGGCATTTTCCGGAGCCAGCCAGGCATGTGGGTCGGAATCACCGTGCTTATCGCTGTGCCCATGGTGCCCATGCCCGCCGTGCTTATCACCGTGCTTATCACCGTGCCCATGCCCGCTATGATCGTCATGATCCTGAAAGCCAGCCCCATGGCGCATTGGCAGAACCGTACTGCCGGGCACCTCCATGAGGCTGATGATTTTGGCATCAGATGCAAGGTTTTCCAGCGCGCCATCAAGCCACGGGGTTAGGGTCGGGCCAACCTGAAACACCAGTGCCGCCTGGCTCAGGGCACGGGCCTCTGAGGGGCGCATGGCGTGGTGGTGTGGGTCTGCCCCTTGCGGCAGAATGAGCTTAGGCTGGCCGATACCTTGCATGACCATTGCCACCAGCCCATGCACCGGCGCAATATCGGCAGCTACAACCGGCGCTTCGGCGTGGGCGCTTGCGGGCATGAAAATCAGGGTAGCGGCGGTAATAGCGGTAAGGAGTGTGGCTTTCAGCATAGAATTTCTCCATTGTTATGGTATAACATTTCACACTTGTTAGCCCGGATAATATAACATATCAAGCAGAAAAACTGCACAGAGCCATGCACGGAGCCACATATGCCAGCCCCCGGATTTGAACCACATGACCACGGCACTTGTATCAGTACAGGTGTGGCGCAGGCCCGCGCTATCTGTGCACAGACTGGCCTGCAATTCACCCCGGTACGCCAGCGGGTATTGGAACTTTTGCTGACCGCCCACCGGGCCATGGGGGCTTATGATATACTGGAACATTTGCACGCCGATGGATTGGCCGCACAGCCACCTGTTGCCTACCGCGCCCTTGATTTTCTGGTGAAAAACGGCTTTGCCCATAAAATAGAACGCCTGAACGCCTTTATTGCCTGTAGTCATGCGGGCACGGACCACGCGCCGGTATTTCTGATTTGCGGCAGTTGTGATGCGGTGGCCGAGACCGCATGGCAGCCACATCAAAGCCAGCTTAGCCGGGCGGCCGACAAGCTAGGTTTCAGCCTTGATGCGGTGGTTGTCGAGGCCGTGGGTACCTGCCCTAATTGTCGTGAAAGCACTGACGCATGAACCTGATATCCATTACCGGCCTGGATGTGCGCCTAAGCGAAAAAACCGTGCTGGATGGCGTTGATTTCAGCCTTGATGCTGGCGAAATTGTTACCATTGTCGGGCCTAACGGTTCAGGAAAATCTACTTTGCTCAGGGTGATTATTGGTGCGATTCGGGCCAGTGCCGGGCAGGTCTGGAGCAAACCTGGCCTGCGCATCGGTTATGTGCCGCAAAGGCTGGCAATTGACGCAACCTTGCCAATATTGGTACGCCGTTTTCTCAGCCTGCCCCGGCGGGTCAGCGATAAGGCAGCGCATGAAGCACTGGCACAGGCTGGGGCGCAGGGGCTGGAACAAATGCAGATGTCAGCGCTTTCAGGCGGGCAATTACAGCGGGTATTATTGGCGCGCGCCCTTCTGAACACACCTGAAGTTCTGCTGCTGGATGAGGCGACGCAGGGGCTGGACCAGCCCGGATCCGCCAACTTTTATCGACGCATTGAAGATGTGCGCACACGGCTGAACTGCGCAGTGCTGATGGTCAGCCATGAGCTGCATGTGGTGATGAGCGCCTCTGACCGGGTGATTTGCCTGAACGGCCATGTTTGCTGTGAGGGCCGCCCGGAACAGGTGGCTTCGGCACCGGAATACCGGGCGCTGTTTGGCATCGGCACCGGCGGGGCATTGGCGCTTTATCGGCACGAGCATGACCACAGCCACGATCGCAGCCACGATGAGAAGCACGGCGAAGAACACAGCGAGAAGCACGGCGGGGAATGCCGCCATGACCATTCTCATGATTGAGCCGTTTCTTGTGCGTGCCGCCCTGGCCGGGCTGGGGGTGGCGCTGGCCGCCGCACCTCTGGGTTGCCTTATCGTCTGGCGGCGCATGGCCTATTTTGGCGATGCTGTTGCTCACGGTGCTATTCTAGGCGTTGCCCTGTCGCTGGCATTTTCACTGTCGCTGTTTGGCGCGGTGCTGCTGGTGACGCTGGCCATGGCGATAATCGTCTCAACCCTGAGCGGGCGAACCTTTGCCGCCGACACGCTGCTGGGAGTGCTGGCCCATGCGGCGCTGGCAACAGGGTTGGTGGCGGTATCATTTATCGAGGGTGTGCGGGTTGACCTCATGGCCTATCTGTTTGGTGATATATTGGCGGTTGGCTGGAGTGACCTTGGGGTGATCTGGGCCGGGGCGGGGCTGGTTCTGGTGTTGGTGCTCTGGCGTTGGCAAGCACTGCTGACCGCAACTTTGAACCCTGATCTGGCCCATGCCAGCGGTCTCAACCCAGACCGCGAGCGGCTGATCCTGATGCTCATGCTGGCGCTGGTGGTGGCGGTGGCAATCAAGGTGGTAGGCGTGCTGCTAATCTCGGCCATGCTGATTATTCCCGCCGCCGCAGCCCGGCCGCTGGCCCGCAGCCCTGAAGGCATGGCCCTGCTGGCAATGGCAATCGGCATGGCCTCGGTACTGGGCGGGCTGATGCTGGCTTTTGCGCTGGATAGCCCGGCCGGGCCGACTATTGTCAGCGTCTCTGCCGGGTTTTTCATCCTGACCTCTCTTGCACATCTAGCTGGAAGGTCGCCATGATAAACGCTCCCGGCGGGCCAGCCTTACTGAAAGTGGCGCATTAAGTGATCTCCAGCCTGATCCTTGTCAAAATCATCGTGACCATGGTGGTGGTGGTCGGCCTTTCGCTAGTGGCCGAACGTGTTGGTATAAGGCAGGCGGGGGTGCTGGCGGGGTTTCCTCATGGTATTGCCATTGTGCTGTTTTTCATCGGGTTGGAACAGGGCGCAGAGTTTGCCACCAATGCTGCCCTGTTTGCCACGGCCGGGCTGGGGGCAAACGTGCTTCTGGCCTATATATATGCGCAGTTGAGTATGCGGCTGAGTGCGGGGCTTGCGGCCGTGGTGCTGACCGGCTTGGCCAGCGTCAGCGCCTTTCTGGCCGCAGCTTTCATTTTGCACCTGATTTCTCCCGGCCCAGCGCTGGCGGTTGGCCTGACATTGAGTATGATTATTCTGGTGCGCTTTTTGCTACGCAAAACCATTAGTAATGATATTGCCGAGAAGCCGCGCTTGCGCATATTAGAACTACTGCTGCGGGCGGCAATAGCTGCTGTCATTGTTGTGCTGATCACCAGTGCGGCAGCCGCCATTGGGCCGGGCTGGGCCGGGCTGCTGGCCGGTTTCCCGGTGGTAACGTTTCCGCTCTTGCTAATCATCCATGCCCGTCACGGCCCGGTGCCGGTGGCTGCAATGGTGCGGCATTATCCGTTTGGCCTTGTCTCGTTGCTGGTTTTCACCTTGAGCGTCAGTTGGGGCTTTGCCACCCTGGGTGTGGGGCTGGGTACCTTGGTGGGGTTGCTGGCAGCTTTATTTTATCTGGCACTGGCAAGCGGTGCTAAAGAATGGATGCCACGCTGATAATCTGATGCCTCCTGCGAGGTAGAATTATCATCTGCCCTGCACTTTATTTGGGGATATGGCGCTTCTATGCGACATTTCAGACCATGCTTTACCTTGCGGTCAGATCAGACTGCGCTTATTTGTGCCGACAAAGGATTAAGAGACATGGCCAAACCAAACAGTGCTTTGGAGCAAGAGCGCCAAGGATCAAAGCGCATTGGCGCACTTTCCGGGCTGTGGCCTTTTCTAAAGCCATACAAATTACTGATCGTGCTGGCCGGGTTTGCCCTGGTCCTGACGGCGGGAATATCGCTCATGCTGCCACTAGCAGTGCGCCGGGTCATTGATGGCTTTGACGCAGGCGCAGGTCAGCTCCTTGACCGCTATTTTCTGGTTGCTCTGGGCATTGCTGTGTTACTCGCTCTGGGCACCGGGCTGCGTTACTATCTTGTTACCCGACTGGGCGAGCGGGTGGTGGCTGATATTCGCAAAGCGGTGTTTGGCCGGGTCATCAACATGAGTCCGGCATTTTTTGAACGCATCATGACCGGCGAGGTTTTGAGCCGGATCACCACAGACACCACGCTGATATTATCCGTGATCGGCTCATCAGTGTCAGTTGCCTTGCGCAACGCGCTGATATTTTCAGGCGGCCTCGTGCTGATGCTCTTCACCTCGGCCAAGCTTTCCGGACTGGTCTTGCTGATCGTGCCGGTAGTGATTGTGCCGATCGTGTTGCTGGGGCGGCGCCTGCGAATCCTGAGCCGTGAGAACCAGGACTGGATAGCTGCCAGCTCCGGCAATGCCTCGGAGGCGTTATCATCCGTGCAGACTGTGCAGGCCTTCACTCATGAAGGGATCAGCCAGGCAGCCTTTGACGACCTCACCGAGAAAAGCTTTGACTCCGCGAAAAAACGTGTGACCACGCGGGCAATCATGACTGTCATTGTCATTGCGTTAATCTTTTCTGGCGTGGTCGGGGTGCTGTGGATTGGTATGCGCGATGTGCGGGGCGGCGATATGTCAGTCGGGGCGCTGGTGCAGTTTGTGATTTACTCGATAATGGTGGCTGGGGCTGTTGGGGCACTGTCGGAAATCTGGGGTGAGTTGCAGCGCGCTGCCGGGGCGACCGAGCGCCTGGTGGAGCTGCTGAACGCGCCTGATGCGGTGCATGACCCGGCCAAGCCGCAAAGCCTGCCGCTGCCGGTAAAAGGAGCGGTGCGCCTTGATAATGTCAGCTTTCACTATCCCTCACGGCCCGGCATGGCTGCCCTGAGCGCGATTGATCTCGATATTGCGCCGGGTGAAACCGTAGCGCTTGTTGGCCCGTCAGGGGCGGGAAAATCTACATTCATTCAGCTGATGCAACGGTTTTACGACCCCAGCGAAGGTACGGTGCTGCTTGATGGGGTGGATTTGCGCAAGCTCAGCCGCGCCGACTTTCGCAAGCACATTGCCCTTGTGTCGCAGGATGCAATAATTTTTGCCGATTCAGCTCGCGAGAACATTCGTTTTGGCCGCCCTGAAGCCAGTGATTCAGAGGTTGAAGAAGCCGCGCGCGCGGCTGCGGCGCACACGTTTATTGAGCGCCTTCCCGAGGGCTATGATACGTGGATGGGCGAGCGCGGAATCATGCTTTCGGGTGGCCAGAAGCAACGCATTGCCATTGCCCGCGCCGTGCTGCGTGACGCCCCCGTACTGCTGTTGGACGAGGCTACCTCGGCGCTGGATGCCGAAAGTGAGATGCTGGTGCAGAGCGCGGTGGAGAAAATGGCCGTGGGGCGCACCACCATTATCATCGCCCACCGTCTGGCAACCGTGAGAAATGCCGACCGGATTATCGTGTTTGATGAAGGCCGGATCATTGCCCAGGGCCGTCATGACGCATTAGTGGCCGAGGGCGGACTTTATGCCCGCATGGCAAAACTGCAATTCACCACAGGCCTGGCGGCCGAATAGTCAGGCTTCCCCCGGCAGGAGACGGCCCCAAGGACAAGGCCGAAACCCTGACATGGCAGCAATTATAGCGCACGGGAGTGAATTTTGATTGCAAAATTCATGAAGCATGCGCGCGAGTTCAATAACTTATAGCCTGGCATCATAATCAAAATTAAGTCGTCAGGCTATATATGATAAATCGGTGCGGGCGGCGAACCTGTTTCGCTCAGTCGGCATTGGGGGAAAAGGACGTGCCGCCATAATGGAGAGCTGGCAGCACGTTTATTAGGTTAAATGAAGGCCAGCCCCCAGGGTCCAAACCAGGGTCCAAACCACAATGAGTTTTGAACCCTGGGGGATGATACCTAGTGCATTTTATCGCTGAGGTCGATTGAGATCACCTGATTGTCAATACCGTCAACATGCAGCACCGGCCCGGCTGCTACCGCATCAACACCACAGCGGCGGGTCCAGCGCGGCCAGTTGGCCGGAATCATCCCCAGAACCTGAGTGGCGCCCAGATCGCGTGCCGCTTTGGTCATTTCCACCACCAGATGCGCATGCACCATACGGCGGATTTTGGCAGGCGTGTCATTGTCAACAAATATGCGACTACTTTCCCAGATATGCGAGGCAACCGGGGCTTCTTCATAAAGCAGATTTGGCGGAATTTCCTCCAGCAGCCCCTTTTGGGCGTCGCGAATCATGTAAGAATAGATGCCGCAGCGCGCAACCGTTGGGGTCAGGCGGATGCCGGCAAGAATTTGGCCAAACTGGTGCACGGCCACCCAGCGGCTGGCGGGATTGTCATATTGGTCATATTCCATACCCAAAGCTTCGGGCAGGTCCCAGTTATTGCGTTCGATGAAACTTTTTCGCCTAGCGCGAAGAAAGTTTGCGAATAACTCGCCATGGTTGTGCATGTTCTCAAAAGAAAGTGTAGTTGTTTGCATAAGAAGTTCCTCCAGGTGATATTTAGCAGCGCCTGTTGTGACTGACAGGTGGCAGTTTTTACCGGGTTCAGAGAAACCGGTATTCCTTGGCCCGCTGAATGGCTTCAGCGGTTGTGCGGGCGAATAATTTTTTGCGGGCAGATGACAGGCGGGCTTTGAGAGCGCTTTCCGAGATACCAAGCGTATCAGCACCCTGAGCATAACGCTCACCCGAAGCAATGATGGTCAACGCTTCTATTTCGGCCTTTGTCAGGTTGTCCGGTGGCTCGGTTTCATGATGAAGGCGCAGGATAATGCCGGAGATGGCGGCCATTTCCTGATCGGTAAACTCACGGTCGCTGCGTGCGGTGCCGGCAATAGTGCGCGAAGTTACCGGCCCACAGGAAATAGAGACACCATATGTCAGCCCGAATGTGCGCGCCTCTTTCATGATGCCAAACGGGTCGGGGATATTGATTTCAGACCAACGGGTAGAGCCGGTGCATGAAATGCCCCAAGCCACCAGCGGGTCACGCAGGGCATAGGCGTTTTGCGTATAATGGTCAGTCCAAGCCTGATCATATGTTTGAAAGGTTATCAGCGGGGAGACAAAACGAATATGCAGCCCAACCATATATCCAGAGGGGGCCAGTTGGCCCAAATCTTCCAGTAATTCATCAATCAGGTGATTTCGGCTCATACCTGAATATGCAGGTCGGGACGTTAAGAAAACAACCATTAATTGCGGCCCGGTAAAGGAAAATCGCCAAAAACGAGATTGTTGGCGTAGATAATTGCACAATGCAATTTTTACTTGCATTATTCGAACACACGCCCGAATGGCCTGCCCCGTTTATGGCTCCGTTTATGGCCCTGAGGAAAGCTACGGAAAAAGCTATGGCGAAGGCACTATTGAAACCGCTGTCCAGGGTGAGATAAGTGGTGCCACAGGGGAGAGAGGTGGTCCTACTATTTAGACCAGTAAGCAGCCAGTTTAAGATGGATCAGGGTTACATTTAGGCTGCCAATCTCGTTGGCTCTGTTTTTCTGTCATAGGCTTCATTCGGCGTCAATATTCCGTGGGTCGAATGCGGGCGTTCTGCGTTGTAATACGCCAGCCACTTCCCGATACCGGTGCGGGCTTGCGAGCCGGTTTCAAACGCATTGAGATAGATACATTGATATTTCAGGGATCGCCAAAGCCGCTCGATCATGCGGCTATTCGTTGCTCGGCAGTTGATTGCATAGCAATCAATGAGAGGGATGATCACTATTCATGATCTCTGGCTTTCCGTATTTTTCGATGGCCTTATTTAGGACTTCAACGCAAAAATCTGCACCCATGCAGTTTGATAAACGCCAACTCAAAACCTTGCGGCTATACCAATCCATGCTTCTCGGGGTGTAAACACCCCTGCCAGCCAGCGGATGGCAACCAAATACAAAAACCCGCGCTGCATGGGGATGTAGGTGATATCCACGCACCCTTTGCCCGAGAGGAGGACGTGACCCATACCACGGTGTATCCAAAAACTGCTTGTCGATGATTTCCATAAACTGCAAGTTCTCAGCGCTCTCACCCTTCGGCTGATAGTACAGGTATGGACCTGTCCCGCTTTCGTGCCGCCCCTGGTGCTCGTTTAAGCCACCTTTCGTTCGCAGGCGACAGGGCTTTCCCAGCCCAGTGCTGAGTGTCGGCGTCGCGGATTATAAAAGCCGTTGATGTATTCAAAGATCGCCATCTCTGCTTGCCGCCGCGTTTCCCATGAATGCCGCCAAATCAATTCTGCCTTTATCGATTTGAAGAACGCCTCCACGGTTGCATTATCATAGCAATTTCCTTTGCCACTCATGGATACCTTGAAGCCATTCTGGTGCAATATTTTCTGGTAGTCGTGCGAGCAATATTGGCTGCCACGATCCGTGTGATGAATGCAGCCCTTTGGCGGTGAGCGGAAGGCAATCGCCATCTTCAACGCCCTGATCGTTAGGCCCCGCTTCATCCGGTTGCTGACAGCCCAGCCAACGACACGCCTCGAATGTAAGTCCAAGATCACCGCCAGATAGAGCCAACCTTCACGGGTCCACACGTAACTGATATCACCTGCCCACTTCTGGTTTGGCAAGTCAGCCGAGAAGTTTTGGTCCAGCAGGTTGGGGGCGATGTTGAACTTATGATTGCTGTCCGTGGTTACCTTGTGTTTGCGCGTTCGAACGACCGATATGCCGTTCTGGCGCATCAAACGTCCCACGCGGCGGTGGCCGACATCCAAGCCGATTTCTTTCAACTCTTCAGTCATTCGAGGGCGACCATAACTGCCCAAGCTGAGACGTGACTGTTCTTTGATATGCGCCAGCGTGACCAGATCAGATCGCTGTCTGCAGCTCGCGGGGCGGTTACGGAACGCACGAAGCCCACGCATACTGACATCCATAACATGACATAAGCGGGCTGCTGGAAACGCACCCCGGTGTTCTTCGATAAACCTAAACCTCACGGCTTTTGGCTCGCGAAGAACTGCGTTGCTTTTTTAGGATGTCCCGCTCCTCCTTGAGGACGCGAA
>CAYNXK010000061.1:0-11198 GCA_964401125.1 uncultured Aliiroseovarius sp. | reverse complement strand
GCGCTGTATCAGCGTTTCGCGCGCCCCGCCCAAAACCCGTGCCTCAGGTTTTGGGCGGGACGCTTTAGCATTCCAGGCATTGCCGCCATCTTTTGCCATGCGCGCGGCCGTTCATCCCGCATAAAGCCGGGCCAGTGCTGGGCCAGTGCCGAGTTGGGCCAGAGAGGCACGGGCGGTTCGGCGGCGTCACGGTGGTGTCATGGCGGTGTCACTTCAGGATCGAGCGCCCGGCGTAAACCGCGCTTTCGCCCAATGCTTCCTCAATGCGGATCAACTGGTTGTACTTGGCCAGCCGGTCAGAGCGGGCAAGGCTGCCCGTTTTGATTTGACCACAATTGGTGGCCACGGCGAGATCAGCAATGGTAGCGTCCTCGGTCTCGCCCGAGCGGTGGCTCATGACATTGCTAAAGCCCGCCCGGTGGGCCATTTCCACGGCTTTCAGGGTCTCGCTCAGAGTGCCTATCTGGTTAACTTTCACCAGCATTGAATTGGCGCTTTTCCTGGCAATGCCTTTGGCCAGACGCGCCGGGTTGGTGACAAACAAATCATCGCCCACCAGCTGCACCCTGTCGCCAATGGCTGCCGTAAGAGCGGCCCAGCCGTCCCAATCATCTTCGGCCATGGCATCCTCGACCGAGAAGATGGGATAGTCGTTCACCAATGCTGTTATATAATCTATATTCTCATCGCTAGTTAGGGATTTACCTTCTCCAGCAAAGACATAGCGGCCATTTTTAAAGTATTCCGTGGCGGCGCAGTCAAGCGCCAGCATAATGTCCTCGCCGGGCTTGTAGCCGGCTTTCTCGACTGATTTAAGGATGAAATCCAGCGCCGCACGGGTTGATGAAATATTCGGGGCAAAGCCGCCTTCATCACCAATGCCCGTAGACAGTCCGGCGGCTAACAGCTCGCCTTTCAGAATGTGAAAAATCTCGCTACCCATACGCACCGCTTCACGGATATTGCCAGCCGAAACCGGCATGATCATGAATTCCTGGATGTCGATGTCATTATCCGCGTGTTCGCCGCCATTGATGATGTTCATCATCGGCACAGGCAGCACCTTGGCCGCCGCACCGCCAACATAACGGTAAAGCGGCAGGCTGCTGAAATCCGCAGCGGCCTTGGCAGCAGCCAGCGATACGCCCAGAATGGCGTTGGCCCCAAGGCGCGCCTTGTTCGGGGTGCCGTCCAGCTCGCACATGGTGGCGTCAAGCGCTTCCTGCTCGACAGCCTCATAGCCTAAAAGCGCCTCGGCGATCTCGCCGTTAACGGCATCACACGCCCCCAGCACACCCTTGCCGCCATAGCGCGCGCTATCACCATCGCGCCGCTCAACAGCCTCATACAGCCCGGTTGAAGCCCCCGAAGGCACCGCCGCGCGCCCCATGGTGCCGTCTTCCAAGGTCACATCCACCTCGACAGTAGGGTTGCCCCGGCTGTCAAGGATTTCGCGGGCAAAAATGTCAATAATGGTGCTCATGGCAGGCCTCACTGTGGGCTAAGGGTTATGCTGTTGGTTCATATCAGGTAGGGCACGATTGTAAACGATATGCTAACGCTAACGCCCGCGACTTTCGCGCATGAAGGTATACAGCCCGGCTGCTACGGTTATGGCCGCCCCCAGCAGCATCAGTGCATCCGGGCGCTCGCCAAATACCACAGCCCCGATTGCCAGCGCGAATATGATGCGGCTGTAGCGAAACGGCGACACGACCGAGACATCGCCAAGGCGCATAGCCGCGGTGATCGCCCAGTAACCGGCCACACCCACAAGCACCGCCAGCGCCACCAAGCCGCTTACCGGCAGGCTCATGGGTTGTAAGCCGTTACTGAACACAAGCAACAAAGCCCCGGCCGGCAGCAGCATGGACATGCCATAAGTGGCAATGCGCAAGGTCGGAATACCCGGCGGCACCAGCCTTGTGAACAAATCACGCATCGCCAATGCCAGCATGGCCAGCAGCGCCCAGAGCGTGTTTACATCAAAGGCCACCGCGCCGGGCCGTATTATCAGCAAAACACCGGCAAAACCCACCAGCATCGCCGCCCAACGCCGCCAGCCAACCGGCTCGTGCAGGATCAGGGCCGCCCCCAGTGTCACCGCCAGAGGTGTGGCTTGCAATATGGCCGCGACAGTTGAGAGGTCGATCAATGCAAGGGCGGTGACCAGAGCGCCAGTGCCGATAATTTCGCTGATATTGCGCCATATTACTACCGGGTGCCAGAAATCGGCCGTCAGCACCCTATGCCCCTGCGCCCGGGTCATAGCGGCAAATATCAGCCCACCAAACAGCCCGATTGCGCCCAGCACCTGCCCGTTGGGAATGGATTGCGTTGCCAGTTTGATGGCGGTGTCACCAATGGCAAAGAAAGCCATGGCGGCAACCATCAAGGCGATGGGGCGGAGATTGTTCACTGGCTTTCGCCCCTATTTCTTTTTGAGCGGCACGCCGTATAATTCCAGCCGGTGATCCTTCAGCCGGTAGCCAAGTTTGGCGGCAATCTTTTCCTGAAGCGCTTCAATTTCTGGGTCGAAAAACTCGATCACCTCGCCGGTATTGAGGTCAATCAGGTGGTCGTGATGCTCGCGGTCCGCACTTTCATAGCGGGCACGGCCATCGGCAAATTCATTGCGCACCAGAATGCCGGCTTCCTCGAACAGCTTGACGGTGCGGTAAACTGTGGCAATTGAAATACCGGAATCTATCTCATTGGCGCGGGTATGCAGCTCTTCCACATCCGGGTGGCTTTTGTGGGCGGTTTCCAGCACACGGGCGATGACCCGGCGCTGCTCGGTCATGCGCAGGCCCTGATCTTCGCATTTTTTCAAAATCGTGTCAGTCATGATCCGCCTCGCAATTTGTCGCCAAACCTGCCTTTATAGCCTGACGCCTTAATTTTGATTCTGATGTCAGACTATACATTATTGAACTCGCGCATGCTTCCTGAATTTTGCAATCAAAATTCACTCCCATGCGCTTTATCTAACCCAGAGAATTGCAGGGCGGAACCCTTTTGTCAGCCATTGAGGCTGTTCACCATGTGGCACATCTTGGTCAGGCTGTTGAGAGGCGCAAGAGAAGGTCATAAACTGCCATCACATCAGATATCTCACACGGCTAACCAAATCGCCATTTTCCGTAAAGTGATGCAGAATATAGGCTGGCGCTGTGGCAGATACCCCACCTGCCCCGGCATCGTCCAGCGCCGGTGGCACACCCATGCTGGGAGCCGTAGAAACCACGCTGCCGTTCCAGCCGGTATGGCTGGCAATATTGATATGGCCGCAAAGAACCGCTTTTATATTGGGAAAATGCGCCACAATCTGGCCAAAATATTCCGAATTGTTGAAACCATCCGCATCTACCGCCTGAATGCCGGTTTTCATTGGTGGGTGGTGCATGAAAATAGCGGTTGCCTGATCCGGGTTTTCGGCCAACCGGTCATGCAGCCAGTTCAGGCGTTTTTGGCAAATATGCCCGCCAGTGCCATTATGCCCGAGGCTATCAAGGCCAATCAGGCGTAGCGCAAAACCCTCGACCATATAGCTGACAACGCCGCCGACTTCATTGGCGCAGGCATGGTCAAACACCTCCAACGTGGTGCGGCGGTCATCATTGGGACCGGGGACCAGCCGATAGGGGCAATCAAGCGTATCAAGCAATTCTCGGGCATGGCTGGCGGCTTCAACACTGCCGTTATTGGTGATGTTACCGGTGATAAGCAGCAAGTCGGGTTGTTGGGGTAATTGGTTGATATGGCTAATGCATTTCTTCAAGTTTTCAGACATTGCAGTAGCGCCCGAGCTTTCATCAACTTTTGCCGCAACGTGTAAGTCACTTATTTGAATGATCCGCATTTTACCTGCTCCTTGCCATTTACCGCCATTTACCATCGCGCAAAAGCTATGGTGAAATGTAAAACGAGGCCATGTGGCAAATTGTTATGGCTTCAGCGCCACATCCACCCAAACCGGCAAATGATCCGAGGCGATGCGGGCGCGCTTGCTTTCGTCAACCCCGGCGTCGCGCAGCTCCAGCCCGGCCGATAACGCAACCCGGTCAAGTGCGGCAACTGGCCGGGCTGCATGGTAAGAACGGCCAGGAGCATGCAGGGTAAAATCGGCCTCCAGCTCCTCAAGCCCTTGCCGGGGTGACCATTCGTTGAAATCGCCCAGAATGGCTGTGGGCATGGCGGTGCCGTTCAGGGCGTGTTTGATCTGGGCAAGCTGGGCGCGGCGATGGCGGCGCATCAGGCCCAGATGCAGCCCCACCAGACGCAGCCCCACCGGACTCAGCCCCACCGGACTCAGCCCCACCGGACTCAGGTTGTCGGCAATTTCCAGCATCACTGCACCACGCGGCTCGAGGCCGGGCAAATCAATGCGTGCAACCTTGCTGACCTCCAGCCCACGCCGCACCAGCACCGCATTGCCATGAAAGCCCAAGGACACACCATTCAGCGCCAGCGGGGCCGGCACAAAATCGCTATGCTGTTCAATATCACGTCGGGGCAGCGCCGAGGGGCGCGGGCCCAGCCGCCGGTCGGCCTCCTGCAATACCACCACATCCGCCTCAAGCGCATTGATCACATACAGCACCCGGCCCGGATCACGCCGCCGGTCAAGCCCAACGGCTTTTCGCATGTTATAGGTCGCCAATCGCATATCTGCCTCGCTGCTCCTCACTATAATAAGCACGGGTTAATGGAAATTGAAGAGCTGCAGATATTTCAGCCCGGCCTATATGGTCCGGGCCGGCCACATCTCGCCCCTCAGGTGCCACAAAAAGTCTGGCGCACCTGCTGATGCTGCAACGGCGGGCTGGCCAGATCGGCATATTCCGCCAGCACCTGAAATGGCTGCTGAAGGGCGGTATTCAGCCGGTGAAACGGAGCAAAATCTTGCTCAAGGGCGGCCTCTATCATCTCTTCAATACGGTGATTTCGCGGGATAAGCGCCGGGTTGGCGGCGCGCATGATTTTGGTGGTATTGGCGATATCACCGTCTTCGCGCCCCAGCCGGGCTTGCCAATCTTTGGCCCAGCTTTGCCACGCCCCGGCTTCCGAGATCTCGGCGCGGGCATCCCCCGAGGCCAAAGCCTGAAAGGTTACGGTGAAATCAGCCCCGGATGTGGCCATGCGGTTTAGCAAGCCATTTATCAGCTCATAATCACCCGGCTCGGCCCTCTGCAAGCCAAGCTTGGCGCGAAAAACCATCAGCCATGCGGCCTGAAACTGCGTTTGAAAGCCATCCAGCACCGCGCTGGCCCGCTCAATGGCCCGCGCCTGATCCGCATCAATCAAGGGCAACAGCGCGCTGGCCAGCTGCGACAGGTTCCAAGCCGCCATGTCAGGCTGTGCAGACCAGGCATAGCGGCCCATATGGTCGATCGAACTGAAGGTTTTTGCCGGGCTGAAGGCGTCCATGAAGGCGCAGGGTCCATAATCAATGGTTTCGCCGGATATGGCCATGTTATCGGTGTTCATCACCCCGTGGATAAAGCCCAGACCCATCCAGCGCGCCACCAGGCGGGCTTGCGCCTGCACAACCCCCGCCAGCAGGCCCAGCGGCCCCTCTGCCTCGGGATAATGGCGGGCGCAGGCATACTCACACAGGGTTTTCAGGGCTTGCTCATCGCCCTGAGCCGCGAAATGCTGAAAGGTGCCAACGCGTATATGGCTGGCGGCAATTCGTGTCAGAATGGCACCTGGCAGGGCGCGCTCTCGCCTCACTTCCTCGCCCGTTGTTACTACCGCCAAAGCGCGCGTGGTTGGTGCCCCAAGGGCGGCCATGGCCTCGCTGACAATATATTCCCGCAAGACCGGCCCCAGCCAGGCCCGCCCATCGCCGCCGCGTGAATAGGGCGTGCGTCCGGCACCTTTGAGCACAATATCGCGCCGGCCTTCACGGCCCAAGACTTCGCCCAGCAAAATTGCCCGCCCGTCGCCCAACTGCCCGGCCCAGTTGCCAAATTGATGGCCAGAATAGACCTGCGCCAGCGGCTCGGCCCCCTCAGGCACAACATTGCCCGCCAAGACCTCCGCATTCAACATATCCGCCCCTAGCCCCAGATCAGCGGCCAGCTTCAGGTTGATTATCACCACTTCAGGCGCCGTCACCTGCACTGGTGCTTGACGCGTAAAAAACCGCCCCGGCAGGCGGGCATAGGTGTTGTCAAAGGGCCAGGGCGCGCTCATAGCCGGGCCAGACGCTCGGTTAGCAGGGCAAAAAATCCGTCTGCATCGAGGTTACCCATGAAGGTGGCGTTTGGCGTTCGCCCGCTCACACCCCACCAATCGGCCACGCTCATGCCCATGGTCAACTCCGATGTGGTCTCTATTTCCACGTTGATATAGCGGCCTGAAAACAGCTCGGGCCGGATCAGGTAAGCAGTGACGCAAGGGTCATGCAGCGGCGCACCTTGCGAGCCGTATTTGGCCAGATCAAAGCGCTCAAAAAACTCGGTCATGGCGGCGACGGCACTGCCGGCTTTGTTGCCAATGGCGCGAAAGGCATCATTGCGCTCTTTGGTGACAAGGGCTTTGTGGGTGACATCAAGCGGCATAACCGTGATATGAACGCCTGATTTAAACACAATATCAGCGGCTTGCGGGTCAACATAAATGTTGAATTCAGCGGTGGGGGTGATGTTTCCCACCTCAAAATATGCCCCGCCCATCAACACTATTTCCTGCACCCGGCCCATTATGTCAGGGGCTTTTATGAAGGCGGTGGCAATATTACTCAGCGGCCCCAAGGCGCAGAGTGTGATGCTGCCTGGCGGCGATATTTCTATAGTTTTTACAATAAAATCAACGGCATGGCCCTCGGAAAGGGGCATGGTCGGTTCTGGCAGGTCTGGACCATTCAGCCCGGTTTTACCGTGTACATGCTCTGCGGTGACCAGCTTGCGCTTAAGCGGGGCGGCGCAGCCTGAAAACACCTTCATATCAGGCCGCCCGGCCAGCTCACAGATGATACGGGTATTTTTTTGCGTCAATGCCAGCGGTACATTTCCAGCCACACAGGTCAGGCCAAGAACCTCCAGCTCCGGGCTGGCCAGCGCCAGTAAAATGGCCACGGCATCATCTTGCCCTGGATCAGTGTCAATGATAATTTTACGTGTCATATTAGCCTCTTATGCTGCCAACTCAATCCAGATAGGCACATGGTCTGAAGGCCGTTCACCAGCGCGCACATCTTTGTCGATACGGCAATCTGTTAGCAGATCAGCGCATTGTGGTGACAGCAAAAAGTGGTCTATCCGGATACCATCATTGCGCGGCCAAGCCCCACGCTGAAAATCCCAGAAGGTGTACTGCTCCGGGGCCGGGTTTACGGCGCGAAAAGCGTCCAGCAGGCCAAGATTTATGATGCGGCGATAGGCGTCGCGGCTTTCCGAACGAAACAGGGCATCATCCCGCCATGCCTCCGGGTGGGCGGCGTCTTCAGCTTGCGGAATGATGTTGAAATCTCCGGCCATAAAAAACGTTTCTTCTTTCAATAACAATTCATTGGCCCGGGATTCTAATCTTTTCATCCAAGCCAACTTATAGTCATATTTCGGCCAGTCACCGGAATTCTCAACAGGGTTGCCATTGGGCAGGTACAGCCCGCAAATACGCACAGCGCGGCTGCCGATTACCGTGGCTTCAATATAGCGCGCCTGCACGTCAGCCGTATCACCAGGCAGCCCGCGCGTCACGTCTTCCAGCGGCAGTTTTGACAGTAAAGCCACGCCGTTAAAGCCCTTCTGCCCGTGGGTTTCCACGTTGTAGCCCTTGTCTTCAAAGGCCTCGCGCGGAAAGCCTTCATCAATGGTTTTGATCTCTTGCAAGATCGCCACATCGGGCTGCGCCTCGTCCAGCCAAGCCAGTAGGGCTGGAAGCCGCGCCTTGATGCCGTTGATGTTAAAACTTGCAATTTTCATGAGATTCCTTTCACACTTGCCAAGTAAACGGCGAAACCCGGCCCGATACAAGGTGGGCAACAAACTTCTCCGGCCATTTTCAGGCCAGTTTCAGGCCAGTTTCAGGCCGGAGTGGAAATTGCCCGCCCCGCCGCCGCCGCTGAGGCCCAGGCCCATTGGAAGTTGAAGCCACCCAGCCAGCCGGTGACATCAAGGCATTCGCCGATAAAATAAAGCCCTGGAACGGCTTTGGACATCATGGTTTTTGAGTTGATTCCAGCGCCGGAAACGCCGCCCAGCGTAACCTCGGCAGTGCGGTAACCTTCTGAGCCGTTCGGGGTCAGCCGCCAGTGGCGCAAAGCGTGCTCCAGCGCGCGCAGCCGGGCGTCAGACTGGTCGGCAAGGTTGCCATTCAAACCTAGTTCAGGGGCCAGATACTCCACCAGACGCGCAGGCAGGTGGCGGCCAAGCTCGGTGCTAAGCTGGCGGCGGCCTTCGCGCTGGCGTTGGCTGACAAGCTGCTCAAACAGGTTGGTATTGGGGATCAGATCCACCTCAATCGCTTCGCCCTCGCGCCAGAATGTCGAGATTTGCAGCACCGCCGGACCAGATAACCCGCGATGGGTGAATAGCAGGCTTTCATCAAAGCTGGTGCGGGAATTTGTGATCCGGGCAGGGGTCGAGATGCCAGAAAGTGGGGCAAACCGGCCCTCGGGAAAGGTTAGCGGCACAAGAGCGGCGCGGGTTTCACAAATTGCATGGCCAAACTGGCGGGCAATATCATAAGCAAAGCCAGATGCGCCCATTTTCGGGATTGATTTGCCGCCGCTGGCCACGATCAAATTACGACAGGTAACCAGCCCCGAGGGCAGCGACAGGCGAAAGCCATTTTCGGTTTTTTCAACCTGCGTGACGCTCGTTTTCAAGCGCAACTCGGCCCCAGTGCTGCGCATTTCTGTTAGCAGCATATCAACGATCTGACTGGCTTTTCCATCGCAAAACAACTGGCCAAGAGTTTTTTCATGCCAGGTAATATTATACCGATCCAGCAGGGCAATAAAATCCCAAGGCCCAAATCCGGCCAGCGCGCTTTTATGGAAGTGGTTGTTTTCGCCGCTAAAATTATCTGGCCCGGTGTGGATATTGGTGAAATTACAGCGCCCACCGCCGGAAATACGGATTTTCTCGCCGGGCCGCTTGGCGTGATCTATCACTAAAACTGAACCACCACTGGCCCCGGCCTCAATAGCGCAAAACATACCGGCAGCACCCGCGCCGATGATTATGGAATGGAAATGCTCAAGCCTTGACATGGGCTGCTTTCACCACGGGGCAAGCCGGATGGCAAGCTACATGGAAAAGCTGGTGCCACAGCCACAAGATGAGGTGGCGTTGGGGTTCTCGATGATAAAACGCGCGCCAATCAGCTCTTCGCTGAAATCAATCACTGCATTTGCCAAAAAGGGCAGCGACACTTCATCAACCACCACCTTTTCACCTTCGCCTTCCAGCACCAGATCGCCCGTGGCTACCTGATCCAGCGTTATATCATACTGAAAGCCCGAACAGCCGCCGCCATCCACGGCCACGCGCAGGGCTTTACCCTCAGCCCCGGCACCAATTTCGGCCAGCCGGGCAAAAGCGCGGCCTGTAACTTTGGGAGGCAGGTTGAGTTCCATATTTTCACCGTTTCTTCTGTTCGCTTCCTGCAATATAAGCGCATTGGGACAGATCGGCAAGGCGAGGCTATGATGAATGCCACTTATGCAACTGATCCGGCACGTATGCGTGGCCGGCTGCACCCTGAGGATGAGAGCGCCTTTCGCTCGCCCTTTCAGCGTGACCGGGATAGAATCATCCACGCCTCGGCCTTTCGCAGGCTAAAGCATAAGACCCAGGTGTTTATTGAGCATGAAGGCGATTATTTTCGTACCCGCCTGACCCATTCGCTGGAAGTGGCGCAGGTGGCGCGCACGATTTCCGGCGCACTTGGGCTGAACGGCCACCTGACCGAGGCGGTGGCGCTGGCGCATGATCTTGGCCACCCACCGTTTGGCCATACGGGCGAGGAGGCGCTGAACCTGCTGATGGCCCCTTACGGCGGCTTTGACCACAACGCGCAGGCCGTGAAAATTGTCACCTCTCTGGAGCGCCATTATGCTGAATGGGACGGGCTGAACCTGACATGGGAGACGCTGGAGGGCATCGCCAAGCATAACGGCCCGGTTATCGGCACGCTGCCTTTTGCGCTGGCTGATTATACTGCCCGCCATGATCTGGAGCTGGCAAGCCATGCCAGTGGTGAGGCCCAAGTGGCGGCTCTGGCCGATGATATTGCCTATAATAACCATGATCTGCATGACGGCCTGCGCGCCGGATTGTTTACGATCGAGGAGATAATGGCCTTGCCGATTATAGGTGCTTCTTTTGCCAAGGTTGACGCAAAATGGCCGGAACTTGAGACAACCCGCCGCCGCCATGAGGCGCTGCGCCGGGTTTTTGGCGTGATGGTGCAGGATGTGCTGATCACCTCGCGGCGTCTGTTACAGGAGGCAAACCCGGCTTCTGTCGAAGATATTCGCGCGCTTTCTCACCCGGTGATCCGGTTTTCAGAGCCACTTTGGGCCGATCTGAAGCAAATCCGCGCCTTCCTGTTTGCCCACATGTACCGCGCTCCCAGCGTGGTGGAAATGCGCGCGCGGGTGACGCAGGTGATCGAGGCGCTATTTCCTCTGTACCTGCAACAACCTACGCTGTTGCCGAAAGAATGGCAGGTCGAAATACGCGCCAGCGCGGATGAGGTTGCGTTGGCACGTATTGTTACCGACTATATCGCCGGCATGACAGACCGCTTCGCCCTGCAGGAACATGCGCGCCTGCTGGGCGGGTAGGTAGCTTAATTCAGAGCTGTTCAGAAGATAATATGGCTTAGCTAGGACTGAAACCACCACCACTACTACCACCGGCCAAAGTGGCTGCCAGCAGGACAAGTAGGATAAGCGGAACCAACAGGCTATGGGCAGTGCCGGCCATGGCTTCTTCAACGATAACAGTCGGGTTGACCAAGGTATCGGCATTTGCAGCGGTTGCGGCCATTGTTGTGACGAGGGCAGCAGCGGCTGCAGTTTTTACATAGTTCATTGCAATTCCTTAAAGCGATTAAAGTGTTTTGCATTCGATTTGGACACGAAATGCCCACAATATGAGTGCAGCTTTAATTTTCCACAGCACCTGTACCCACAGTATGAGACGTGAGGCCCAAATGTCAATCACCGTCGAAAGTAA
>CAYNXK010000060.1:0-11215 GCA_964401125.1 uncultured Aliiroseovarius sp. | reverse complement strand
CGAAGCCATGCTCAAAAGCATCGTCCAGCATGGTCTCGGAGCGGTTTTCCATCTGCCATGAGCCTGCGGCGCCGCCCGCAATCACCTCGATCACCGCGCGCCCGTCCAGCCCGGCCTTTTCAGCAAAGTGCAGCCCCTCCGAGAGGCCTTGCATGAGGCCGGCGATGCATATCTGGTTGACCATTTTGGTAAGTTGCCCGGCACCGCTTTCGCCAAGGTATTTTAGGCTGCGCCCATAGGCTTGCATGACCGGTTCGGCTTTGGCATAGGCGTCGGCGTCGCCGCCGCACATGATTGACAGCACGCCGTTTTGCGCCCCGGCCTGACCGCCGGAAACCGGCGCGTCGATGAAGCTGATGCCCTGTGTGGCGGCGGTAGTGTAAAGCTCGCGGCTGATGCGGGCTGAAACCGTGGTGTGGTCGATGAAAATGCTGCCCTCAGCCATGCCGGCAAAAGCGCCATCATCACCAAGGCAGATGGCGCGCAAATCATCATCGTTGCCAACGCAGGCCATGACGAAGGCAGCGCCCTTGGCGGCTTCGCGGGGTGTTTTGGCGTGGTTGCTGCTGTGTTTGGCGGCCCAGTTTATGGCCTTTACGGTGGTGCGGTTATAGGCGGTGACCTCATGGCTTTTTGCTGCGAGGTGCCCGGCCATTGGCCCGCCCATCACCCCGAGGCCGAGAAATGCGCATTTTGCCATGTGGTGTGTCTCCCCTTGTGGTGTTTGTCAGGAGTCTAAACCGTGGCAAGGGCGGGGGCCAGCCCCCGCGCCCCCGGAGTATTTTTGCCAAGCTGAAGGGGTCAGTTTCCGTAGGCCACAGCCGGAAGCCAGGTGGTGAGTTCGGGCCAGAAGAATACGATCAGGAGGCCGGTGATTTGCAGCAGCACGAAGGGAATGATGCCTTTGTAGATATGGCTGAGGCTGATATCCGGTGGGCAGACGCCTTTGAGGTAGAACAACGCAAAGCCCACCGGCGGTGTCAGGAACGAGGTTTGCAGGGTCACCGCCACCAAGATAGCAAACCAGACCACCGAGGGGTTATCAACCACGCCGAAGCCATTAACCGTGATATCGAGGCCGATCACTACTGGCAGCATCAGCGGCATGATGATCAGGGTGATTTCAATCCAGTCCAGCAGGAAGCCCAGCAGAAAGATGATGAACAGGATGAAGCCGACCACCATATAGGGGTTGTCAAACGAGCCAAGCACCAGATTTTCGATGATTTCATCGCCGCCATAGCGCCTGAGTACATAGGCGAAAAAAGTGGCGGCGATAAAGATACCGACAATATAGCCCGAGGTGTTCAGGGTTTGGCGCATCACGTCCTTGAAGACCTTGAGGTTGAGGTTTCGGGAGGCCAGAGCCAGAAAGGTTGCCCCCAGCGCGCCTAGGCCGGAAGCCTCGGTTGGGGTGGCAAAGCCAAAGAAGATAGAGCCTAGCACCAGCAGCACCAGACCAAGTGGCGGCACTATGGATTTCCCCACATTGGCAATGATCCGCCAGGTGATAGGCTCGCGGTTTTCAGGCACCGGCATGGAATCCGGTGAGATCAGGCCGTAGGCAACGATATAGATGATATAGAGGGAACCCAGCAGAAGGCCGGGAAACAGTGCACCCATGAACAAATCGCCCAGTGAAATTGCCAACTGGTCCGACATGATGACCAGCATGATCGAGGGCGGAATGAGGATGCCCAGCGTGCCTGAAGCGGCGATGGTGCCGGTGGCAATGGGCTTGGCGTAACCTTGTTTCATCATCGCCGGGATTGCCATAACCCCGAGCAGCACCACGGAAGCCCCGACAACACCGGTGGAGGCGGCAAGGATGATCCCGATAATCATGACGGTGAGGCTTAACCCGCCTTTGAGAGCGCCAAACATTACCTGCATCGCCTGCATCATGCGTTGGGCCACGCCGGACTGGTCAAGCATCAGCCCCATGAAAATGAACATCGGCAGGGCCACCAGAACCGGGTTCTGGATGGTGCCACCAAAGAAGCGCCCGGCAGAGGAAAACATTCTTCTGTAGGAAATTCCGGTGTCATCAAAGGTGATATATTGGCTGATTGCCACCTTGCTCGGGTCTAGCACAAAGGCCGCCAGCAGGGCGAAAATCAGACTGACCCCAACCAGTGAGTAGACCACGGGAATGCCACGAAAAAGCATAGTGATGAATGTGATGAAGATGCCTAGAACCAGCCATTGATTCAGGTCCATCAGACCGCCCATCAGGGAAAGGATTTGCATATCAGCCCTCTTGCTTTGCACGCATCCGGGTGCGCAGGATACTTGCTGCAATGAGCAGCGCAACAATGGTAAACCCTAGCCACAAGGCGTTTTCCATGATCGGTTCACGGACAATTCTGCGTGGTATGATATCGGGCTGGGTGAATCGTGTGTACCACCATAAAGCGTAATGTGTGATCCGGTGGGCGGCAAATATGAAGGCGGGCAGGCCGGCTAGCAGCATCATGTGCAGGTTGGGTTTTGTCAGGGTGGCAAGGTTGCGCTTGATCGCTGTCAGGGTAGCAAGAATAGCCACGCCAAACATCATCGGCAGCGCCATTTTTAGCAGGTAAAGCCGGTGCAACCCATTCGGGCTGCTTGAGCCTTCGCGGGCAATAAACGAAGAATAAGCATAGTGCAAAAGCACATCCAGCATTAAGATGAGAAAGGGCAGCAACAGCCACCCCAGGCCAAAAAGCTCAACCCGCGCCTGCTTTTCACGGCTGAAGCGTGCGTGTAAAATATCAACCCGCACATGGGAATTGGTGGTGATGGCATAGGCAAATCCAGCCATCATGGCGAGGCCGTATATCCACCATTGCGCATCATCAAGCCAAGCCTGATTATGGCCCATTTTGCGGATCACCACCTGCGTGACGATAGCGGTCATCAGCAGCGGAAACAGCCAGGCAAAGACATTGCCAAAGGCGATGACGAAGCGATCGCCTTTCAGATGATTTTCACGGTTTATCTCGCCTGGATCAGAGATTTTGGTAACCTCTTCCAGGCTCGGTACATTACCCGACATCTTGCCCCTCCCCGAATATGCGTATGGCGGCCAGATGCACCGGCCGCCATATACTTGTTTTTTGCCTGTTAGCGGTCGCGGGGCATATAGATCGTTGACCAGATTTTATAGCCGGCGCGGTATTCCTGCAGGTCAGCCCAGACTTCCTGGAAGAAGGGGTCGCCCTCGGCCATTTCGGCTACAACTTCGTTCCAGGCACCTTCGAATGTGTCCAGCATCTCGGGGCTCCACTGCATGATATTCACGCCGTGTTCTTCCTGGTTGCTGATCATGGCGGCGAAATTGGTGGCTTCACCTTCTGCCAGGCTGGTGGTGATGTTGGCAAGGCAGGCGGTGGTGATTTGTGCCTGTGCGGTTTCGTTCAGATCCTCCCAGACGTCCTTGTTGATCAGAAGTTCAAACAAGGTCGAGGGCTGATGCCAGCCGGGAAAGTAGTTGTATTTCACCAGCTTATGGAAGCCGAGGCGGGCGTCAATGCGTGGCATGGAGAACTCGGTAGCATCAATAGCGCCGCGCTCAAGTGCTGGGAAGATGTCGCCGCCAGCCAGTAGTGAAGTGGATACGCCAAGACGCTCCATCACCTTGGCACCAAGGCCGAAGAAACGCATGTTCAGACCCTCAAGGTCTTCAACCCCGGTAATTTCGTTCTTGAACCAGCCCGAGGTTTCCGGGGCGATCACGCCGCAGGGGGTGACATGCACGTCATAGCCGGCATCGTCATACATTTGCTGCCAGAGCCGGGCACCGTCATCATAGAGGATCCAGCCAAGAAACTCGCCAGCTTCCGGGCCAAAGGGCACGGCGGCGAATAGCGAAGCGGTGTTGATTTTACCCTGCCAGTAGCCGGAAGTTGCAAAGGCCGCATCGACTGAACCGTTTGATACGGCGTCAAGCGCTTCCAAGGTTGGCACCAGCTTGCCGGGGTCAAAATGCTCAAATTCCACCTCGGAGGAAATTGAGTTGATCCGTTCGACAAAATCAACAGCGGCAGTGCCGAGGATTGGCAGGTTTTTACCGAATGACGAGGTCATTTCGATAGCAGTTTGAGCGCTGGCTGCACCGCCCATCAGGGCGAGGCCGCAAGCAGCGGCGATAAGGTTGGTTTTCATTCTGTTCCTCCCAAGAACGTTATGCGGCCCGGATATTTTCGCACCGCCTGCGGGTCATCATACCCGCCTTTGGATTGGTAACTTTAACTTACCAAAACTACAGTATTTGTGCCGCAACAAAAGTGCTGAGTCCAGATAATTCGGCACCGGCTTCTCTGCCGCCATATGGAAATCTCCCTTTTTTAATTGGGCTCTGGCTGGAAATCCCGGCCAGGTTGATAACTGCCCATCTGCATTGATATATACCTATATTCATGTTTCCAGTTTTCCGGAAAACTGGTATTTGGCTTTGGAGAAAATTGCACGTCAGTACAACGGGCCGCAGCCGTCCTGGTGCTTGAGGTGAAAGGGATAATCGCCTAAAACTTAACCTTGGTGGCCAAGCCTGCGCTCTGTGCCAGCTGAACCGCGGCGTCGGCCACCGCAAGGTCTTGCAGGCCAACGCCTGTGCCGTCGAACAGGGTGATTTGCGCCTCGTTCTGGCGGCCCTCAATGGTCCCGTTGATAACCGCACCCAGCTCCAGAATATCAGCCTCGGCCAGATCACCCGCCGCTACCGCATGCTGGCATTCGCCAAGACTTATAGCCTGTGCCACCTCGTCGGTGAACACACGGGCACGGGCCAGAAGTGCTGCCTCGACCTCCTGCTTGCCGGTGGTATCGGTGCCCATGCAGGCAATATGTGTGCCGTCTTTGATCTGATCTGCCATCAGAATCGGCGCGAATGATGACGTGATGGTGATAATCACATCCGCCTCGGCCCCCAGCTGATCCAGCTCCACAGCCTCAAACGGTAGGCCAATTTCGGCGGCGGTGTCAGCCAGGCGCGAGAGCATTTTCGGGTGCAAGTTCCAGCCAACCACGCGCTCAAAATCGCGCTGCTCACAGGCGGCGCGCATCTGGAAAGCTGATTGGTGCCCGGCCCCGACTATGCCCAGAACCCGGGAATCTTTGCGGGCCAGATGGGCGATGGAGACGGCACTCGCTGCTGCTGTGCGCATTGCTGTCAGGTGATTTCCGCCAACCACCGCTTCGAGCTGGCCACTATTGGGGTTAAACAAAAATACCGTTGACTGGTGGTTTGTCAGCCCCTTCGCTTCGTTTCCGGGCCAATAGCCGCCGGATTTCAGCCCCAGTGTCAGCGCCCTGCGGTCAAAGCCGGATTTAAAGCCATAGAGCGCTCCGACATGGCCAATATCCTCGCGGATCACCGGAAAATTATAGGCGTCGCCACTTGCCATGCTGGCAAAGACGTTCTGAACCGCGCGAAAGGCTATAGGGCGGTCAATCAGGCCGGGAATGATAGCTTCTGGTATGATAATCATGCCAATCTCTCCTTAATATGCTTTGCCACGGGCCGAAACCGGCCAGACACTTTCAACCCGGCCATTTCGCACGCCGACATACCAGTCATGCACGTTGCAGGTCGGGTCACAATGGCCCGGCACGAGCCGCAGCTTGTCATTGATTTTCAGTACATTGTCCGGGTCGGCAACCACGCCATGCTCATCGGAACATTTGATATATTCCACATCATTGCGGCCAAATACCACCGGCAGGCCGCTATCAACCGATTGCGCCTTCAGCCCGGCATCGACAATGGCTTTGTCAGCCTTGGAATGGCTCATCACCGAGGTCAGCAGGAATAGGGCATTCTCCCATTCACCGGCATCAATACGCTTGCCTTCTTTATCCAGAATGCGGCCATAATCGGCATCCATGAAGGCGTATGATCCGCATTGCAGTTCATTATAAACTCCTGAACTACCTTCAAAATAATAACTTCCAGTACCGCCACCACCGATAATATCACATTCCAGACCCTGACTTTTCAAAGCATTCACTGCGTCCGAGACCATCGCAACCGCGATGTCTATTTTGGCCTCGCGGTCCTTGTAGAGGTCCATATGCTGCATGGCCCCCTGATAGGCCTGAATGCCAGCAAATTTCAGCCCTTCTGCCGCATCAATCAGCTTGGCAATATTGACCACATCCTGCGAGGTGGTCACACCGCAACGTCCGGCGCCACAGTCAATTTCCACAAGGCATTCCAGCTCGGTGCCATGCTTCTGCGCCGCTGCCGCCAGGTCGGCCACATTTTCCGGGTCGTCAACGCAAACCAGCACCCGCGCGCCCAGCTTGGGCATGGCCGCCAACCGGTCGATCTTGGCCGGGTCGCGCACCTGATTGGACACCATCACATCCTTGATGCCGCCGCGCGCAAACACCTCGGCCTCACTGACTTTTTGGCAGCAGACGCCCACTGATGCGCCCAGTTTCTCCTGCAATTTTGCCACATCAACCGATTTGTGCATCTTGGCATGGGCCCGGTGGCGTATTCCCATTTCAGCGGCGCGGTCACGCATCTTTTCCACATTACGCTCCAGCGCATCCAGATCGAGGATCAGGCAGGGCGTTTGAATATCGGCCTCGGCCATGCCGGGCTTGGCGGGAATGTCATAGCCCACGTCATACTTGTCCAAATTTTGCATCATTTTTCCTTACATCTTACATCCAGGGCAGCTTGGTCATATCGACATTGCCGCCGGTGATTATTACGCCAACACGCTTGCCAGCAAACAGGTCTCGGTTTTTCAGAATCACCGCCAGCGGCACGGCACTTGAAGGCTCTATGATAATTTTCATACGCTGCCAGATGAGCAGCATGGCCGCAATGATTTCCTGCTCGGAAGCGGTGGGGATATCGCTGACAAAGTTCTTCACAAAGTGCCAGGTCAAATCCTTCAGCGGTACTTTGAGGCCGTCCGCCACCGTCACCGGCGCGTCATCGGCAATGATATGCCCGGCTTTGAGCGAGCGCGCCGCGTCATCGGCCTGTTCAGGCTCGGCGGCATATATTTTTACTTCAGGAGCAAGGTGTGACAGGCTCAGGCAACTGCCCGAGATCATGCCGCCGCCGCCGATCGGGGCTATTACCGCGTCAAGCGGGCCAGCTTGTTCCAGCAATTCCATGGCGCAGCTGGCCTGCCCGGCAATGACGCGCCTATCGTTATAGGGATGCACAAAATCAGCGCCGGTGCGGGCATGAACCTCGGCAAATACCGCCTCGCGGCTGGAGGTTGACGGCTCGCATTCGGTGATAAGGCCGCCATAGCCGATTACCGCGTCTTTTTTGGCTTGCGGGGCGGTGTGTGGCATTACCACATGGCAGGGAATGCCGCGCCGCCCGGCAGCATAGGACAGCGAAAGCGCGTGGTTGCCGGAGCTGTGGGTGGCAACACCCTTTTTAGTGGCCTCATCCGATAGGCCGAACACGGCGTTGGCAGCCCCGCGCACCTTGAAGGCTCCGGCTTTCTGGAAGTTTTCGCACTTGAAGAACAGCTCAGCCCCGGTCAGTTGGTTCATGTAGCTGCTGGTCAGTACCGGGGTCTCACGAATATGGGGTATGATGCGGGCACGGGCCTCCAAGGCGTCCTGAAAGCTGGGTATCTGCATCATCATCCGGCACTCCGGTAATAGCCTTGCGCTGTAGCAACGCCCGATCCAAGCCTAATATCCACCCCCATGTCAAGCAGCGCCATTTCAGCGGTGGCAAGCCCAGCCAGCGCTTGTGTTTCGCTCAACTGACCCAGATGGCCGATACGAAAGACCTTGCCGGCAACGCGTCCAAGCCCGGCACCAAATGCCACATCGTAGCGCTTGGACGCATGTGCCACCAGCGCATTGCCATCAACGCCCTCCGGCATGACAATGGCGGTGACCGTATCGCTGTAAAGGCTGGGCGCTGTGGCGCAAATAGGCAAATTCCAGGCGGTAACGGCGCGGCGTATACCCTCGGCTATGTGGTGGTGGCGCATAAAGACCTCTTCCAGCCCCTCCTCCAGCAGCATGGCGCAGGCGGTCTTTAGCCCGTTCAAAAGCCCTACGGGGGGCGTATAGGGGAAGCCCGCAAACGGGTTCATCTCCAGCATATCGCGGAAATCAAAGAAGAAACGCGGCAGGGTCGCGCTTTCCATAGAGGCCATCGCTTTCTCGCTGATGCCGATAATGGCCAGACCAGCCGGTAACATAAAGCCCTTTTGAGAGCCGGCCATGGCAAGGTCAACGCCCCATTCATCCATGCGAAAATCCATCGAGCCAATCGAACTGACACCATCGACCATGAGCAATGCCGGATGACCAGCCGCGTCCATGGCCCGGCGCAGGGCGGCAATATTTGAGAGAACGCCGGTGGCGGTTTCATTATGAGTAGCCAGCACCGCCTTGATTTCATGTCCCTTATCGGCGGCAAGAGCGGCACCAAAGGTTGCGATGGGCAGGCCGTTGCCCCATTCTTCCTCAACCACCTGCACCTTCAATGCGTGGCGCCGGCACATTTCGATCCATTTCTCGCTGAACATGCCAAAATTTGAGGCCAGCACCTTGTCGCCGGGGCTGAGCGTATTGCTGATCGCCGCTTCCCAACCGCCGGTGCCGGTGGCTGGAAAAATCACCGCTTCGCCGGTTGTGGTTTTGAGAACCTGCTTCACGCCAGCAAGGGCTGGTAACAGAATATCCTTGAAGGCCTCCGAGCGGTGGTCAAGTGTTTGCATGTCGCAGGCTTTACGGATGCGCTCGGGGATATTGGTAGGTCCGGGGATGAAAACCGGGTTCTGGTTTGACATGCTGATACCTATATACGAGATGCGAGTAAGGCTAGTGTAGCCGCTTGGCAAGGCGCTCTCAATTTTTTCGGAAAACATTTTTGGCTTTTGACAAAAGAGGTAAAATCTTTTATTTACAATGTGTTGTATTTTTTCGTATAAAGAAAGTGTTTTTCATTTATCGCTGGGGGCACCATGTCAGAGCTAAGAAAGCACAAACGCAGCAGGGGCCGCCCGCGTGCCTTCCATGATCAGAATGAGGCGAAAACCATTCAGTCGCTAGACCGCGCCCTGCTGATCCTGAGCAATCTGGCCACCGATGATGGGGCTTCTCTGACTGAGCTTTCTGAGCGCACCGGGCAGGCCACCACCACCACCTATCGTGTGCTTTCAACCTTTCAGAAACACGATATGGTCAGCTTTGAATCGGAAAGTCAGATCTGGAAAATCGGGGCCGGGGCTTTTCGTATTGGCAGCGTGTTTCTCAACCGCACCAACCTTCTGGCCGCTACAAGGCCAATCATGCAAAGCCTGATGCGCGATACAGGCGAGACCGCCAACCTTGGTGTTGAGCGTGACGAGCGGGTGATGTTCATTTCACAGGTTGAGACCACCGAGACCATCCGGGCCTTTTTCGCCCCCGGCACACTCAGCGCCATGCACGCTTCTGGCATTGGTAAGGTGCTGCTGGCATTTGGCACGGCTGAACGGGCAGAAGAAATTTTGGCACGGCAGGGAATGCCGCGTTTTACCGACCGCACAATTGGCGATGCGCCCAGCCTTTTGCGCCAGCTTGAGCGCATTCGTGAGCTGGGCTACGGGGTGGATGACGAGGAGGCGACGGTTGGCATGCGTTGCGTTGCCGCCCCGGTGCTGAACGCCTATGGCGAGCCGGTGGCGGGAATCTCGGTCTCAGGGCCAAGCTTTCGGCTGACCAGCCTGCGGATTGATGAGGTTGGCGCAATGGTGCGTGCGGCGGCAAGGGCGGCAACAAAAGCGCTGGGCGGCTGATTTCCGGCTTGCCTGAGCCGGGGGTTTGCGGCGAAACTGCCAGAATACCAGAGCGTTGTAGCCAGCGCGTCCATTTCAAAGCGAGGCCCATATGAGCCACCTCTTTCCGCGCCACAGCAAACTCAGCCCGCCGGTGGCAGTGGGCGGCGAGGGCTGCTACCTGATTGATGCCAGTGGCAAACGCTATTTTGACGGCTCCGGCGGGGCGGCAGTCTCTTGCCTTGGCCACGGTGACGTCGAGGTAACGACGGCCATAAAAGCCCAGCTAGACCGGCTGGCTTTTGCCCATAGCGGCTTTTTCACCACCTCCCCGGCCGAGGCGCTGGCAGATTTGCTGATAGCACATGCGCCGGAGGGAATTGAGCGGGTCTATCTGGTCTCCGGCGGCTCTGAGGCGGTGGAGGCGGCCTTGAAGCTGGCGCGGCAATATCATGTGGAGCGCGGCCAGCCTGAGCGCCGCCATGTCATCGCCCGGCGGCAAAGTTACCACGGCAATACGCTGGGGGCATTGGCAGCCGGCGGCAATGCTTGGAGGCGGGCGCAGTTTGCCCCCTTGCTGATCGAGGTCAGCCACATCGCACCGTGCTATGAATATGCCGAGCGTGGGGCAGGCGAGAGCCTGCAGGAATACGGCCAGCGGCTGGCGGGCGAGCTTGAGGCCGAGATTCTGCGGCTAGGGGCGGGCAATGTCATGGCCTTCATCGCCGAGCCGGTGGTGGGAGCAACGCTGGGGGCGGTGCCGGCGGTGGCGGGTTATTTCAGCCGTATCCGCGAAATATGCGACCGCTACGGCGTGCTTTTAATCCTTGACGAAGTAATGTGCGGCATGGGTCGCACCGGGCATTTGTTTGCTTGCGAGGCCGATGGGGTCAGGCCCGATATTGTGACCATCGCCAAGGGGCTGGGGGGCGGTTATCAGCCGGTTGGGGCAATGCTGTGTTCCGGCGAGATTTACCGCGCCATTGCACAAGGCAGCGGCTTTTTCCAGCATGGTCACACCTACCAGGCGCATCCGGTGGCAGCGACGGCCGGGCTGGCGGTGGTGACGGCAATAATTGAGCGCGGGCTTATTGCGCAGGTTCACAAGATGGGCGGCAAACTTGAAGCCGCTCTGCGCGCCGCCCTTGGTGGGCATGAGCATGTGGGTGATATTCGCGGCCGCGGCTTATTTTGGGGCATTGAACTGGTTGAGAACAGGGCCAGCAAAGCGCCGTTTTCTCCGGCGCACGGGCTGGCGGCTAAAATCAAAAGCGCGGCTTTTGAGGCTGGGCTGATCTGCTACCCCATGGCGGGTACGCGCGACGGGGTGCATGGCGACCACGTGCTGTTGGCCCCGCCCTTCATTCTGGACGAGGCGCAAGTGGGCGAGCTGGTGGAAAAGTTGGTCAGGGCGATTAATACTGCTCTTGCCAGCGTCTGAATGCGGCCTATCCTGCGGCCATGGTAAACCCTGA
>CAYNXK010000059.1:0-11234 GCA_964401125.1 uncultured Aliiroseovarius sp. | reverse complement strand
AACGCCAGCCGGGCGGAAACTCTTGAAATCGTGCGCGCCTACAAGGCCGAAGGGGTGCGCGAAATCGTGGCCCTGCGCGGTGATGCGCCCAAGGGTGCCGCTGGCTTCACCGCCCACGAAAACGGCTTTGCCCATTCAATTGAGCTGGTGGAGGCGCTGGCAAATGAGGGTGACGTCCATATCCGCGTTGGCGCCTACCCGGAGCCGCACCCGGAAAGTGCCGATATGGCTGCCGATGTGGCCTGGCTTAAACGTAAGGTCGAGGCCGGCGCCAATTCCGCCATCACCCAGTTCTTTTTTGAGGCTGAAACCTTCTTTCGCTTCCGCGATGCCTGCGTCAAGGCAGGTATTGATGTGCCAATCATCCCCGGCATCCTGCCTATCGAAAGCTGGACCGGCGTGCGCAAATTTGCCGTAAGATGCGGCACCCAGGTTCCCAGCTGGCTTGATGAGGCCTTTGAGAAAGCCAGCCAGGATAAAAGCCAAGCCAAAAGCCAGGAATTGCTGTCGATCAAGCTGGCCACCGAGCTTTCTACAGACCTGCTGGCAGGCGGGGTGGAAGATTTGCACTTCTATACCCTGAACAAGCCTGACCTGACCCGAAAAGTGGCCCATGCCCTTGGCTTTAAAAGTAAAACCGGGCTGCGCGACGTGGCCTGACAGGTTGGCCTGAAATCAGCCCCCCGGCCTGATCTGCGAGAAAATTCGCTCGCTGGCATCAAGCCCGATTTTGCGCCGGCGGCGGTGGAAGAAAAACTTTCCCCAACGCCGCCATGTCCCCACCGAAGGGGCCGTATCATCGCAGGGGAAGCGGGCACGCCAGCCCATTGGCAAAGGCAAAGCGCAGGTCTCAGCCTTGCCCAGCATCCAGACCAGCGGAATGTTTGAAAGCGGGCGCGCCGCTGTAAATCCACCCAACTGGCCACCAATATCGCCGTGACTGCCGCGAAACCATATTTGCTCAACCCGGGCGCTGGTATCGGCATCAGTAACCCAAAGCACCGGCTCAAAAGCCTTGCGGGTCTCATCCAAAGCCAACGCCTGATAGCCGTGGCGGATACTGCGGCCCAAACGGGGGTTGTGAAACCGGTGATGCGGCTCAAACAGGCGCCAGATCAGCGGCCAGTGCAGGCCCAACGCCTTGACCGTATCCCAGACCCCGACCATTTCCACCGGCGTGGATTCGTGGCAATAAAGACCGGCAAAAGCCCGGGCCGCCTCACTGTTTGGCGCGTTCTGATAATGGCGGTAAACATCACGGATATTGCGCGTTGTTGCCGCGTCACGGCGCAACAGGCCAACCTGATCAATCACCCCGGCCAGCGAACGCACCGCAAAAGCTCCGCGCGAAAAGCCCAGCAGAAAAATCCGGTCGCCGGGCCGGTAACTGCTGGCAATGAAGCCGTAAGCACGCCTGATCTGGCGGTTGATTCCTGTCCCTGTCGCCACCTTCCAGGCCTGCCCCCAGCTCTGCCATTGCAGCCCGGCCTCATACATCAGCGACAGGTTGGAGGCAGAGGCATTCTCGCAAAGCAACTTATAGGTCAACCCGGCATTGGTCTCACGGCCCGACACAAGCGACGACAAGGTGCCATCGAGAATCACCACATGGTCAACCGGGCCGCGCGTTGGCCGTGGCGGGCTTTTGGCCAAAGCGCGCCTGCCCAGCCAGCGTTTAAGCCGCCTGAATCCCCATATACTCGTTGCACCCACTTGTTTCATAGTTGAAAGGTAACCTGCGCAGGCCTGCTGTCCAGCCTCAAATTTCGCCAGACTGAACCGTAACCATCTGCACCGCGCCATAGCCATTAAAACGGGTCACGGTGGCGGTAGAATAGGCCCCCATACCGCCAAAAAGCACATAATCACCCTCGGCCAGATCATCCGGCAAGGCAATCTTGCCCGGCAACCTGTCCAGAGAATCGCAGGTCGGCCCATAGATCACGCGCTGGCTCATAGCCCCCCGGTGCTTAAGGCCTGCGCGCGTTAGGGTCGAAACCCGCGCGACCACGCCCAGACTTGTCAATGCCTCACCAAATGTGCCGTAAATACCATCGTTAAGAAAAACCGCGCCGCATTCGCGCAAGGCCTTGACCTGTGTGGCCAGCACATAAGTCTCATGCACCAAAGCGCGGCCCGGCTCGCAGACCAGCGCCGGAGCATTCTGAACAGCGCCGCCAAAATTTGCTGCCAAAGCCGCCTCAATGGCTGCAAATATAGCTAAAAGGTCTGGTGCCGTACCGCGATTGGCCGGAAAACCACCGCCCACATTCAGCCGCTCAAGCCTGACACCCGCACGCCGCGCCACATCAGCACAAACCCCTATATAGGTGGCCCAAGCCGCCGGGTCAGTGCATTGGGTGCCGGTGTGAAAGGTCATTGCCGGGGCGTAACCCGCGGCCGCCACCGCCTTCAGCAGCAGCACCGCCGCCGCCGGGTCTTCGCCGAATTTGCTGCCAAAATCATAAACCGCTCCCGTAACCGGCAGGCGCAGGCGCACCGCAACCTCAACGCCCTCAGGCGGCACCTGCAGCCGGAGTTTCGCCAGTTCGCTCAGCGCATCCACAGCATAAGAAACCACCCCGGCGGCATGCGCCTCGGCAATCTCATCCGGGCTGCGCACCGGGTTGTTGTAGTGCAGCGTAACATGCGGATTGATGGCGCGCAGTTTGCGAATTTCCGCCGGCGAGGCCACGTCAAAGGTGGTAATTCCCGCCGTAATGAGGTTTTCCAACACCACGCGCGCATCATTGGCCTTGACCGCATAAGTCACCAGCCCGGCAAAACCCGCCCGAAAGGCGCGGGCGCTGTCTTGCAACACGCCGGGGGAAAAATACAGCACCGGATATTCCGGCTTTACGGCTTTCAGATGGGCCAGTGCCGTTGGCCAAACCGAAGGATATTTGCTCATAATTCTGCCTCACGCGTGGTTTTATCCAGGTTCAGACACCAGATTCAGACACAAGCCCGGCGGTATCCAGTGGCAATTCGGGCGAAATGCCGTAATAATTCGTCATATTCACCAAAAGGACAGGCATATGGACGAAACTGACCGCACACTTCTGACCCTGCTGGGTGCCAATGCCCGCCTGCCAGTAGCCACGCTGGCGCGCCGCCTTGGCCTTGCCCGCTCGACAGTTCAGGCCCGTATGGAACGGCTGGAATCGCGTGGCATCATCAAAGGTTACGCCCTGAAACTGGGCGATACAGCCCGTGGCGACGCCATCCGCGCCACGGTGCTGATCTCGATCGAGCCGCGCGCCACGCCGGCAGTGCTTTCCCGCCTGAAAACGCTGCCGCAGGTTGAAGCCGCCCATACCGCCTCGGGCCGTTTTGACATGGTGCTGGCCGTCACCGCCCGCTCCACCACCGAGCTTGATCAGACCCTTGATGCCATTGGTGAAATTGACGGGGTCCGCAGCTCTGAAAGCCTGATCCACCTCTCCACCCGTATTGACCGAAGAGGCTGAGGCGGCTGAAGCGGTATTTTGCAACGCCGCCTTCCCCTTTGCGCCCGCCTCCGTTAAACCCGGCCAAACCAGCAAACTGAACCGGATAATACCTTATGGCCATGGAAAAGACCTTCAACGCAAAAGCCGCCGAAGACCGCATTTATAAAGCCTGGGAGCAGGCCGGGGCCTTCAAGGCCGGGGCCGGTGCCCGGCGCGACGAGACGTTCACCATCATGATCCCGCCACCCAATGTCACCGGGGCGCTGCATGTGGGCCACGCTTTCAACAACACGTTGCAGGACGTGCTAATCCGCTGGCACCGCATGCGCGGCTTTGACACCCTCTGGCAGCCGGGCCAGGACCATGCCGGCATTGCCACCCAGTTGCAGGTGGAAAAGATGCTTGCCGCCGAGGGCCAGCCCGGCCGCCGCGCATTGGGCCGCGAGAAGTTTCTAGAGAAGGTCTGGGAGTGGAAAGAGCAGTATGGCGACACTATTGTTAACCAATTAAAACGCCTTGGCGCCTCCTGCGACTGGTCGCGCAACGCTTTTACAATGGACGATAATTTTCATGAGGCCGTGATCCGGGCCTTTGTCAAAATGTATAATGATGGCCTGATCAGCCGCGGCAAACGTCTGGTCAACTGGGATCCGCATTTTGAAACCGCCATCTCTGACCTCGAAGTTGAAAATGTTGAGATTGACGGCCATATGTGGCACTTTAAATACCCGCTCGCCGGTGGCGAAACCTATGAATATGTTGAGAAAGATGAAGACGGCAATGTCACCCTACGCGAGATGCGCGACTATATTTCCATCGCCACAACCCGCCCTGAAACCATGCTTGGTGATGGCGCGGTTGCCGTGCATCCAACTGACGAACGCTACGCGCCGATTGTGGGAAAACAGGTTCACCTGCCGCTATGCGACCGAACCATTCCCATAATCACCGATGACTACCCTGACCCAGGCTTTGGCTCCGGTGCCGTGAAAATCACCGGTGCCCATGATTTTAACGATTACGCCGTGGCCAAGCGCAATAATATCCCGCTTTATCCGTTGATGGACACCAAGGGAGCGATGCGCGCCGATGATGCCGCCGACAATCTTGTACCTGAAGCTTACCGTGGCATGGACCGGCTTGAAGCCCGCAAGGCGGTGGTTGCTGACATCAATGCGCAAGGCCTTGCCGTGATGATTGCAGACGGTGAGGGCAACGCCGTGCCTTACGTTGAGAACAAGCCGATCATGCAGCCGTTTGGCGACCGCTCCGGCGTGGTGATCGAGCCGATGCTGACCGATCAGTGGTTTGTTGATACCGCCCAAATCGTTGACCCCGCACTTGCTGCCGTACGCCAAGGCCGGGTAAAAATCATGCCTGAAAGCGGCGAAAAAGTTTTCTACCACTGGCTTGATAATATCGAGCCATGGTGCATCTCGCGCCAGCTTTGGTGGGGGCATCAGATTCCGGTGTGGTTTGATGAAGACGGCAATGAATACTGCGCCGCCACGCAAGCCGAAGCACAGGCACAGGCTCCCGGCAAAAGCCTGACCCAAGACCCCGACGTGCTCGACACATGGTTCAGTTCGGGCTTGTGGCCCATCGGCACGCTTGGCTGGCCGCATGACACACCTGAGATGCAAAAATACTTCCCCACCGATGTGCTGATCACCGGCCAGGACATCCTGTTTTTCTGGGTCGCCCGCATGATGATGATGCAACAGGCGGTGGTTGGCCAAGACCCCTTTCATACAGTCTATCTGCATCAGCTGGTGCGCGATGAGAAGGGCCAGAAAATGTCAAAGACCAAAGGGAATGTCATAGACCCCCTGGAAATCATTGATGAATTTGGCGCCGACGCCCTGCGCTTCACCATGGCGCAAATGGCGGCTATTGGCGGCACACTCAAGCTTTCCACCGACCGCATCAAAGGCTACCGTAACTTCGGCACCAAGCTCTGGAACGCCGTGCGCTTTGCTGAAATGAATGATGCTTTGGGTGCAGACGGCACCATCCCCACCCCCAAAGCCACCGCCAATAAGTGGATCATTGGCGAGACTGCGCGACTGCGTGAAGACGTGGATGCCGCCCTCGCAGCCCTGCGCTTCAACGATGCTGCCAATGCGCTTTACGCCTTTGTCTGGGGCAAGGTTTGCGACTGGTACGTAGAGTTTTCCAAACCCCTTCTTGGTTCAGATGATGCTGAAATCGCTGAAGAAACTCGCGCCACCATGGCTTGGGTCATGGACCAGTGCCTGATCCTTTTGCACCCTGTCATGCCCTTCATTACCGAAGAGCTTTGGAATGAGACCGGCAAACGCGCCAACCTGCTCGCCCTCAGTGAATGGCCAACATATACAGCGGCCGGGCTGATTGATTCTGAGGCCGATCGCCAGATGAACTGGGTAATTGAGGTCATTGACGCCATCCGCTCCGCCCGGGCCCAGATGCATGTGCCGGCCGGCCTGAAAATCCCATTGATCTTGCAGGAGCTTGACGAAAAGGGCCGCCGCAGCCTCTCAGACAACGAAACCCTGATCAGGCGCATGGCCCGGATTGACAGCATCAGCGAAATGGCCAACCTGCCCAAGGGCTGCGTCACCATCCCCATCACAGGCGGCACCTTTGCCCTGCCGCTGGCCGATATTATTGATGTGGATGCAGAAAATGCCCGCCTTTCCAAAACCTTGGAAAAACTAGAGAAAGAACTGAAAGGCCTGCGTGGTCGCGTGAACAACCCCAATTTCACCGCCTCTGCCCCTGCCGAAGTGGTGGCAGAAACCCGCAAAAACCTGACCTTGCGTGAAGAGGAAGAGCATAAACTCAAAACCGCCCTTTCCCGGCTGGCCGAGCTTGGATAAGCCCATGTTCGTCATGGCAAAAATACTCCCGCCGTTAGGGCACCTCGACTACTGACCTTCGGAGGCCGGAACTCCTCCGACGGAACGACATCGCAGATCTCGACCAACGGGGCTTTCTTCGCATCCGGGCCACACTGGTGCCACTCATTAAGCGTAAGGTGATCCCCGATTAAATCGTCTATACCGATTGCCGGCAGGCGATGCTCGCACCGCCGAGAGGGGGCCACGCGTCGCATGCCTAAATTTAACGGTGTGCCCAAGGCGTATTCTGGGTTATTCTTGAAGGAATGCGAGTGGAGATTTAACAACAGTGACCCATCATTTCAGTTATGGCAGCTAAGGTAATGGGTTGGAGAACATATAAAAAGTCGGCGCGAGAAAATTACTCTGCATATTTTAAAGCCGTAGCCGTCTGATAAGGAGTCCTACAAAATGCCGGACAATAATTTTTCAAGTGTTATCTCCGTACTTCATGTTCAAAATCACGCCGAGGCCGTCGAATGGTACTCCAATTGGCTCGGGCGCTCACCTGACGTCGCGCCCTATGATGGCGTATCGGAATGGATGCTCACTGACAATGCCTGGATCCAGGTTTCGGAGGCGCCAGACCCAAACCTTGTTGGTAAGTCGACCGTCGTTTGCGGTGTCCACGATCTGGAAGTGCAGCGCATGACCTGCCAAGGCGCCGGAGTAACAGTGGGCGAAACTCAGGATTTTGGCTTTATCAAGCTTATGAGCATATCCGACCCGGCGGGGAACACGGTGGTGTTCATGCAGGAAGTCAAAACGAGTTAGTGCTGCGGCCACATTAACTAAGCATCTAGGACAACCCCCAAATTTAAACGTGCCACGCTCGCCAACCGGCCAATTTTTCTCGCGTTTGCCGGAACGCCCATAAAGTAAGGATTTCACGAGATGAGCACTTTCACCCATTCTAATTCAACCCGTGCTGACCCTTCCAATTCATTCCGGTCCCTCTCATTGAATCTCATGTCCCAGCGCCCGGAAAAAGGCGCCGCCGCCGATGAATAGCCCAAATCTGGCCCCACAGACCCCACTGACCCCACTGGCCACCTCCCTGCCCGCCTCCGTGCCCTTTGTCGGCCCGGAAACTCAGGAACGCGCCCGGATGCGGCCCTTTGCCGCCCGCCTTGGTGCCAATGAAAACACCTTCGGCCCCTCGCCCCTCGCCATTGCCGCCATGCAAAAAGCCGCGTCCCAGGTCTGGATGTACGCAGACCCGGAAAGCTTTGAGCTGAAACATGCCCTGGCGGACCATCACAAAATTCCCCCGCAAAACATCATGATAGGAGAGGGAATTGATGGGCTTTTAAGCTATCTCGTGCGGCTGTTCATCAGCCCCGGCGACAAGGTTGTCACCTCGGATGGCGCTTACCCGACCTTCAATTACCACGTTTCTGGCTATGGCGGCAGCCTCATGAAGGTGCCTTATAGGGACGATTATGAAGACCCCGAAGCGCTTATTGCCAAAGCCCGCAAGACCAGCGCAAAACTGATCTATCTGGCCAACCCTGATAACCCGATGGGCACCTGCCATGATGCCACTACCATTGCAAAAATGATCAGGGCAGTGCCTTCTGGCTGTCTGTTGGTGCTTGATGAGGCCTATCTGGAATTTGCCCCGGAGGGCAGCGCCCCGCCTCTGGACATAGCCGAGTCGCGCGTCATACGTTTTCGTACATTCTCAAAGGCTTACGGCATGGCCGGGGCGCGCGTTGGCTATGCGATCGGGCCTGAGCCATTGATCACCGCCTTCAACAAAGTACGCAACCATTTTGGCATGTGCCGCATTTCTCAGGCTGGGGCGCTGGCCGCCCTTGCGGACCAGGATTGGCTGGCTCAAACCCTGGCCAACGTTGAGACCGCCCGCGCCCGCATCAGCAATATTGCCCGTGAGAATGGCCTGACCCCCCTGCCCTCCGCCACCAATTTCGTAGCGGTTGATTGCGGCCAGAACGCCGCTTTTGCCAAACATGTGGTGACAGAACTTGCAGCCCGCGATGTTTTCATCCGCATGCCCTTCGCCGCGCCGCAAAACCGCTGTATTCGCATCTCAGCCGGCCAGCCTCATGAGCTGGAGCTGTTTGCGGCAGCCCTGCCGGCTGCCCTCACTGCAGCAGGTGCCTGAAGGAAGCTTGCCCAATCCCGACAACACAGGTACACCGCGCCAGCAACAGAACACCCGTGCAAAATAGCCACGCAAAATACACGTAATGAGCATAGCAGGACAGGCCAGGCATGTTTCGACAGATATATGACCGGGTAACAGCCTGGCAGCTCAAATATAATTCGTCCTTTGGTGATGATATTTCAACACCAAAGGCCCGGCGGCAGGCGCGTTGGCACACACATGTTGTTGACCACGCCTTCTTAAGGCGTATCTGGACCAATATGTACCCACTGGGTGCCCATGCCTGGCGCTCAAACCAACCTGGGCCTGAGCGGTTTGAACGCCTGCGCTCCCAAGGGATCCGCTCGATCATCAACCTACGCGGCCCCAGTGCATTTGCGATCTATTTGTTCGAGAAAGAGGCTTGTGAAGCCTATGGAATCACGCTGCACAATTATGAGATCAATGCCTACCAGCTAGATGAGAGCCAAACCTATCTGGGCCTGCTCAACTTATTTGAGCGGGCGCAAAAACCGCTGCTGATCCATTGTAAATCCGGGGCTGATCGGGCCGGGCTTGCCTCTGCCCTTTACATGATGGATCGTGAAGGCCTGCCGGTCGAGGAGGCCATGAAGCAACTTTCCCTGAAATATATACACCGCAAAAGATCCAATGCCGGGGTGCTTGACTATTTCCTTGAAGCCTATGCACGTGACAACAAGGCCGAGCCAATGCCTATTCGCAGCTGGCTTGAAACTCGTTATGATAGTGAGGGAATTACAAAAAGCTTTGATATCAAGCGCAAAGGGCCGGCAACAAAATGAGCGACGACAAAACAGCCCGGCAGGAGGCACGGCAAGAGGCGCGCCAAGAGACACGGCGCATCATACGCTGGCTGTGGCGCGATTATGCAAGGCGCTACCGTTTCATCTTGCTGTTTGCCATCCTGCTCATGGCCATCGAGGGTGCCATGCTGGGCGCCCTCAGCTACCTTGTCAGACCGATGTTTGATGATGTTTTCATCGCCGGTAACCGTGATGCAATTCTCTGGGTTGGCATTGGCGTGGCCGGTGTTTTTGGTGCCCGCGCGCTGGCGGCTTTTTCTCACCGGGTCATGATGGTCTGGGCCGGGCAGCGCATCTCGGCCAAGCTGCAATCAGACATGGTTGAGCATATGCTAAAGCTCGATAGCAGCTACTTTCAAGAAAATGCACCGGGTAGCCTGATCGAGCGGGTGCGCGGCGATACTGCTGCGGTTTCAACCATCTGGGAGGTGGTTCTGGCAACCCTGGCGCGCGATATAGTCAGCCTGCTGACCCTACTGGCGGTGGCTATCTCGGTTGATTGGGTCTGGACCCTGATCGCCATTGCTGCCGCCCCCATTCTGTTGATTCCTATCGGTATTCTGCAAAAATGGGTGCGCCACACCGCCCGCCTCAGCCGTCAGGTGGCAGCACGTATTTCAACCCGGCTGGATGAGGCCTTTCACGGCATCAACACCATAAAACTAACGGGCACCGAGGCGCGTGAGAAAGGCCGGATCAGGCACGAAATTGATCAATTCGCCAGCACCCACCTGCGCTCGCAAACCTCACAGGCCGGAATCGTGGCCATGATAGATTTGATCGCCGCTTTTGGCTTTTTCGGGGTGCTGACCTATGGCGGCCTGCAAATCATCGACGGCGAAAAAACCGTGGGCGAGTTCATGAGCTTCTTCACCGCCATGGCGCTGATATTCGACCCAATGCGCCGGCTGGGCAATATTTCAGGCGTCTGGCAGGCAGCGCTGGCCAGCCTTGAACGCCTGCGCGAGGTATTTGACACCAGCCCCACAATCCGCTCACCAGCGCAGCCTCTGGCCCTGCCCACAAAGATGCGTGACGCTGACATATCATTTAAAGATGTGCGGTTTTCCTATGGTGAAGCAACAGTGCTGGACGGGCTGAACTTTACCGCTCTGGCCGGTAAAACCACTGCGTTTGTTGGCCCTTCCGGGGCTGGTAAAAGCACTGTTTTCAACTTGTTAACCCGCCTTGTTGATGCAAATAGCGGCGAAATAACAATAGGCGGCATCAAGGTCACTAATCTGAGTCTGCCCGACCTGCGCAGCTTGTATTCTGTGGTCTCGCAAGAGGCACTGTTATTTGATGAAAGCCTGCGAAACAACATTTTGATGGGCAAGGACGGGGTAACTGATGCCGCCCTCAGCCACGCGCTTGATGCCGCCCATGTATCGGAGTTTCTGGCGCGCAGCGAGGCTGGTCTGGAGGCCGAGGCCGGGCCGCGCGGCTCTAACCTTTCGGGCGGCCAGCGCCAGCGCGTTGCCATTGCCCGCGCCATCCTGCGCGATGCACCGGTGCTGTTGCTGGACGAGGCCACCTCGGCGCTCGACGCCAAAGCCGAGCGCTTTGTGCAACTGGCACTGGATGATCTGAGCCAAAGCCGTACCACGCTGGTCATCGCCCACCGGCTGGCCACCATCCGCGAAGCCGACAAGATCATAGTGATGGACAAGGGCCGCATGGTAGACGAGGGCCGTCATGACGAGCTCCTGGCCCGTGGCGGTTTATATCACGACCTGTACCGCCTACAATTTCAGGATGTGTAGAATGGCACGGTGGCAGGCCTTTACCGCCTGACAGCCTGGCAGCCCGTAGGATTATGCTGTCATATCAGGAGCTTTGAGTCGACCATTGCAAGTGGGCATCACCGGCCTGCATTTGCCCTTTTGCCCGATTTGCCCGGTCAAACCGAAGATAGGCCAAAGCTTTCCCGCCCGATTGTGTGAAA
>CAYNXK010000058.1:0-11248 GCA_964401125.1 uncultured Aliiroseovarius sp. | reverse complement strand
AAAGCTTCACAAGATGTATGGTCTCACCAAAGATTACCCCCAACATCTGCCATTATGGCGACTCAGTCAGTTTAACACTTTCTCTGGCATGGGCAATTGACCAAAGTGGCTTCTACGCCTATCGTGACCTCCTTTTAATCCGATCAGGACTTAGCCATGATACGCCTTGAAGCCCCCATTGCCGAGCAGATATGGGATATGAAGTACCGCCTGAAAAGTGCTGATGGCGAGGCAATTGATATGAGCGTTGAGGATAGCTGGCGGCGTATTGCGCGGGCGCTGGCTACGGATGAGGCCGAGGAGAGCGCCTTTTACGCGGCTCTGGAGGATTTCAAGTTCCTGCCGGCTGGGCGTATTATTGCCGGGGCGGGTACGGGGCGCAGCGTGACTTTGTTCAACTGTTTTGTCATGGGCACCATTCCCGACAGCCTTGCCGGTATTTTCGACATGCTGAAAGAGGCCGCTTTGACCATGCAGCAGGGTGGTGGCATTGGCTATGATTTTTCCACTATCCGGCCTAAAGGCGCTGGCGTCGAAGGCGTGGCGGCGGACGCTTCTGGGCCGATAAGCTTTATGGATGTTTGGGATTCCATGTGCCGCACCATCATGAGTGCAGGCAGCAGGCGCGGCGCAATGATGGCCACCATGCGGTGTGATCACCCGGACATTCAGGCATTCATCACCGCCAAATCCGATGCTGCCCGTCTGCGCATGTTTAATATGTCGGTACTGGTTACGGATGATTTCATGAAGGCGGTGCAAGAGGATAGCCCTTGGGAGCTTTCTTTTGGCGATAAGGTTTACCAAACGTTGCAGGCCCGCGCGCTTTGGAACCAGATCATGCGCGCCACCTATGATTATGCTGAGCCGGGGGTGATTTTCATTGACCGTATTAATGCGGCCAACAACCTTGCCTATTGTGAAACCATCGCCGCCACCAACCCTTGCGGTGAGCAACCTTTGCCGCCTTATGGAGCCTGCCTGCTTGGTTCTGTCAACCTTGCCCGGCTGGTAACTGCGCCGTTTGAGGCCAGCGCCCACCTTGATGAAGCGGCGCTTTCGGCGCTGGTCACAACGGCTGTGCGTATGATGGATAACGTTATCGACACCAGCCGATTTCCGCTTGAGGCGCAGCGTCAGGAAGCCCTTGCCAAGCGCCGCATTGGCCTTGGTGTTACCGGGCTGGCTGATGCGCTTCTGATGCTGGGTCTGCGCTATGGCTCGGATAAAGCTGTGGCCCAGACCGAGGCTTGGATGAAGGCGATAGCGCGCGCCGCCTATCTGGCCTCGGTAGAGCTGGCCCGTGAAAAGGGTGCCTTCCCGCTGTTTGACACCGAGGCTTATTTGGCATCTGGCACCATGCAGCAGATGGATGAGGACGTGCGGGCTGCCATTCGTGAACACGGCATTCGCAATGCGCTGCTGACCTCGGTGGCCCCAACCGGCACCATCAGTCTTTACGCGGGCAATGTCTCCAGCGGTATCGAGCCGGTCTTTGCCTACGCCTATACGCGCAAAGTGCTGCAAAATGACGGCAGCCGCAGCGAGGAAGAGGTGGTGGATTATGCGGTGGCCATGTGGCGCGACAAGTTTGGCGAAGCTGATCTGCCGGAGTATTTTGTCAATGCGCAGACACTGGCCCCGATCGACCATGTAAAGATGCAGGCGGCAGCGCAAAAGTGGGTGGATTCCAGCATTTCAAAAACCATCAACTGCCCTGAGGATATATCCTTTGATGACTTCAAGGGCATCTACCTTGCGGCCTGGGAAATGGGTTGCAAGGGCTGTACCACCTATCGCCCCAACGCGATTACCGGTAGCGTGCTGACAGTGAGCAGCGAAAGTGACACCACCCCCGAGGCCGATAAGGGTGCCGAGGTCATCTATATTTCCGAACCCCTTGACCGCCCGAAAGCACTGGAGGGTGCAACCTACAAGCTCAAATGGCCCGATAGCGAGCACGCCATCTATATTACCATCAATGATCTGGTGGTGAACGGACACCGGCGGCCATTTGAAGTGTTTATCAACTCAAAAAACATGGAGCATTTTGCCTGGACCGTGGCACTGACGCGGATGATTTCAGCAGTGTTCCGGCGGGGCGGTGATGTGAGCTTTGTGGTTGAAGAGCTCAAAGCGGTGTTTGATCCGCGCGGCGGGGCCTGGATGAGTGGTAAATATGTGCCGTCCATTCTGGCGGCAATCGGTAGTGTGCTGGAAACCCACATGGTCTCAACCGGCTTTCTGGCAGGTGTTGGGCTGGGGCTGAAAAGTGACCCGCAAGCCGAGGTGGTTAATTCTAGCAATCAGCAGCAGCCGCGTGGCCCGGCCTGTTCACGTTGCGGCCAGTACGAGCTGCGCATGGTTGAGGGCTGTATGACTTGCGGATCTTGTGGCCATTCCAAATGCGGTTGACCAAATGCGGCTGAGATGCCGCCTAAAGCGCTTCAGCTCATTTATGTCGCAGATATAAGCCGGGATATTTTAGGTGGGGATCAGAGGGTTTTTATCTCTCGTGCCACCGGCCGGCGCAGCAGGATCATGTCCTTGACCTTGCCTTTCAGGCCGCGTGGCGGCAGCACTTCGCGGCCCATTTCAAATACGGCACCGTTCAGAGTGCGGTCATGCCAAAGTGCCAGCGCGGCACCCCATCGGGCCGAAACAGCCGGGTCCAGCCCGTCGGCAATTCCCATGCCGGTGGCCAGCATGCCCGGCATCCAGTCTGTGATTACAATATCGGGAAATCGGTCGCCAAGATCCGCCACCAGCGCCCTTGTCAGCACCCGTGCCGCGCCCTTTGAGACCGCATAGGCGGCGCTGGCCGGCAGAGGCGCGATATCGGCAAAAGTGGCCACATTGATAATGCGGCCAATGCCAGTTTCAACCATATTATCAAGGGCTGCGCGGCTGCAAGCCACCACGCCGCCAAGGTTGATATTGACGCTGTGCATGAAACTTTCAGCACTCTCATCAAGGAAATCCCGGCGCGGGTAAACAGCGGCATTGTTAATCAAGAGGCTGACCGGGCCAAGGGCTTTGAAGGTTGCAGCTACGGCGCTTGCGTCACTCACATCGCAAACCTGCAGGCTGAAATTTTCCCCGGCCAGCGCGCTTGTTTCGTCCAGCGCTGCTTTGGTGCGCCCAAGGCCTGCCACTTTCACCCCCTGACGTGCCAACTCAATGGCCAGTGCGCGTCCCAGCCCATTGCCTGCACCGGTTACCACAGCAAGGCCCGCGCGGATTATCTCAGAGGTAGTTTGTTCAGGCATGGCTTAGTCCTTTCATAACATGCTCCGCCACGCGCAAGGCGTTGGCGGCAATGGTCAGGCTGGGGTTGACGCCCAGCGAGGTGGGAAAAACTCCGGCATCGGCGACATAAAAATTGGCTATGCCATGGGCACGGCACTGGGCGTCAAGTACGCTGGTCGCCGGGTCTTCGCCCATACGCAGCGTGCCGGAAGGGTGGCCAAAGTTCAGATCAGGCTGCTGGCTGAGGAACATCCGCCTGTGGCCCCGGAACGCATGGCGCAAGGCCCGGCGAAAAGCTCGGCGGCGGGCTAGAAGCTCGGGCGCAAAGTCATAGGTGAAGCTGATTTGGCGGGGCTTGTCAGGATCATAGGTCACGCGGTTATCAGCATAAGGCATATCTTCGATCAGGCCGACAAACACCTTGGCGCTGCCAAATATCTGCGCCGCGGCCATGGCGGGCAAGCGGGCAAGCTCATGGCCCGCAGGGATACGCGAAAGCCAAGGGGAGTGGGCAATCATCTGCCGAATATAATGCAGAATTTCGCCGTAAGAGGCATCAATTCCCATTGCTTGAACTGTGCCAAACCGCTGGCCTGCATGAAAGTACAGGTCACGGAAAGAGACTGCTTTTGATGGACCCTCAAAGCGGGCAGCGTGGCCGGGCCAGACCGCCAGCATTTCATTGAGGTGAAACATCAGATTGCGCCCAACCTGACCCGAGCGGTTGGCAAAACCATCAGGCCAGTCCTCGCTTCGGGAAGCCAGCAACAGACGCGGTGAGCCAAATGCCCCCCCCGCCAAAACATAGGCGCGCGCCCGCAATTGGTGGGTCTCACCCCCATGCCTAACCTCCATATGGCTGACATTTTTACCCCCCCGGATGGCAGTAACCTCGGCACGATCCAGCAAAGCCGCATTGCCGCTGGCCAGAGCCGGTTCAACCCCGGCCGAGCGTCCATCCATCTTGCAGGCACGCGGGCATTTATGGCCCAGACAGGAAAGGCAGCCCGGCAAGTGACGTATGGCGGCGTGAAGCTGGTAGGGATGCATGCCATTCTGGCGCAGCGCCTCCATCAAGGCAGCATCACCGGGCGAAATTTCCGGGCCGGGGGCAAGGTTTGGCGTGGCAATATCTGAGAGCGGGTCGGGCTGGCCGCTCACGTGATAAAGCGCCTCGGCCCGGTCAAAATAGGGCTGCATATGGGCGTAGCTGACCGGCCAGCCGCCGGTTGGGTGCGGCCGGGCGCGGCTGTGGTCCAGGTCATGCGGCTCGGGCCGTTCCAGAGTGGCAGCATAGAAGCTGGACGAGCCACCAAGCCCGGCCCCAAGTGGTGCAAGAAAAGACACGTCGCGCCCGGAAATGCGGGCGCTCACCGGATCAGGCCAAAAACCGCGCAGGCTGCGCGCGACCGGGTCGCCCATTTCAAGGTCCAGCGGTGTTTGCTCGGCGCGGTGGCCAGCCGGGCCTTGCTCAATAAACAGCACCTTCAGCCCCTTTTCGGCCAGCGCCCGCCCGACAGTGCCGCCGCCAATGCCGGTGCCAATCACGATCACATCCCATTTTTGGGCTTTCACTGTATCAATCATGGCGTCACTCATGGCCCGCCCCCGGTCAGGACAGGCGCGAACAGCGCCCGCAAAGCCAGCCCGGCGCTGTTGGTGATGTGGTTGTTGTCAAAATAAAGCGCGCGGCCCTCGGGCATGGCCGAACAGGTGGTGGCGTTGCAAAAATGCGGCCACGGGTCCAGCAGGGTGATATGACCGGCAGCCTTGGCTGCAAGAAGCGGGGCCGCGCCCTGAGCAGCACGGGCCATGGCGGTATTCAGTTCTACCGAAGCACGCTCCAGCGCACCCACCGCATCCAGCCGTCCATGGGCGGTTTCACGGGCAATCAAGCGGCTGTCATAAGCGGGAATTTCCGGCATCTGGCGCAGCACATGGACCTGATCGAAAACACCTGCCAGATTTGCCAGTGTTTCGCCAAAGGCAGCGGCATAAATGGCGGGTTGAGATGTGGCCGCAAGGGCCGCGCCTTCGGTTGCGGTCAGGGTGATGGTGTTGTGCGCGTCCAGCCCAACGCCGACGCCCTCGGCGTAATACGACCAGCGCCCGACCAGCAATAGGCGGGGTGGCACCTGACCTGATTGAACGGCAGCCCGGATTGTAGCATTGGCCCGGCTGCAAGCGCGGTCCTCCGCCGGGCTGGTGGTATTTTCAACCTTGCTGACACCAAAGAAGGGCGGACAGCCGGCATTCCAGACAAGCAGCGCCGGGGTGTTTGCCTCACGCGCCGCCAGCGCCAGCCCTTCACGCAGCGGGCGCAGGTGGCTATCGCCCCAGATCAGCACTTGCGCCTTACCTTCAGGGCCGATCGGGCATATCTCGACCCCAGTAAAGGGGCCGCTCTCGGGCACATGGCAACGCGACCAGTCTTGCAGGAAGTCGGCCGAGGCCTCTATATGGGTGCGCACCTCCGGGGCAAAGCGGCCTGGCGCGCCGTCTTTCAGGAAAACCACCCCTCCGGCCACCACCAAAATCACTGAGCCAACCACCCAGCCTATCAGCACTTTTGCCGATGTAAGGCGCTGCGAGATGCGCGCTGGATGTTCAACAAATCGCCATGTTAAAACGGATAAAACAAACGACAATACCAGCCAAAACGCCGCCTCTAATGGGCCGGAATAGCCACCACGCCAATACATAGAAAGGGTTAAAACCGGCCAGTGCCACAGGTAGAATGAGTAGGATATGCGGCCAAAAAATACCGGCACTGGTGATGACAGCGCCCGGGTCACCGGGTTTACATGTTGCCCCCCGGCCAGCATCAGAACTGTACCAGTAACCGGCACTATGACTTGCCAGCCGGGAAATGCCGGTCCCGGCTGTACCAGCACAATACTGCCCAGCATCAGCGCCATGCCAACCCAGCTTAGCCAAGCCTTATCCGGTGGCGCCCGCCCGGCGGTCCAGTAGGCCAGCAACACCCCCGCCAGCAGCTCCCAAGCCCGGAAGGGAAACAGGTAGAAGGCTGCGGATTGGTTGGATGTGGTCAGCCAGACAGAGGAAATGAGGGACGCTGCAAACAAGATAACAAGGGCCGCCTGGAGTGCCCGCCGGCTGAAGGTGAACAGTAAAATCAGAAACGGTAGAAAAATATAGAACTGCTCTTCAACCGCAAGTGACCAATTATGCAGCAGGATCCGGTTCTCGACGCCAATGTCAAAATAGCCAGTTTCGCGGTAAAAATGTATGTTGGCAAGGTAGGTTGTCGAGGCGATCAGCTCTTTGCCAAACTCGCGGAACTCAAACGGCAACAGGATAAAATACGCCGCCAGAAACGTGCCTCCAGCCATGACCATATAGGCAGGTGCAAGGCGGCGGATGCGGCGCAGGTAGAAACGGCCAAGGGCAATTCGGCCGAAACGGTCCTGTTCGCGCATCAGGATGCCACCGATCAGAAAGCCTGAAATGACAAAGAAAATATCAACCCCGACAAGGCCGCCTCCGAAGCTGGGCACGGAAAAATGGTACAACACCACCGCCAGCACGGCGATGGCACGCAGCCCGTCAATTTCGGTCCGGTATGCCGGGCGCTGCTCGTACCCTGTTGATTTTCCCAAATGAAACGCGCCCTTGCTACCGTTTTGCCGGTACTGTTGCATTAACTTTCTGATTTGTCGATATTTGCAGCTTGTTGTTATCAAGGTCACCAATGCCACGCTGTTTTTTGTTCAAGCACCACTGTTTTTCACCTGAGATCACCCTGTTGGCCATGCCTGGCCGCTGGCGGAACCTGGCGTTGAAGGAAACGCGGCCACCTTTCTTTTGGGGATGCCTGACGTCAGTATGCTTGGGACAGATTTAAGGTTGGCTAACGGAGAGTTTTTTACTCTGATGTCGGGCCATACATCAGCTGAGTATATGGGAGGAGAAAGCTTTTCTAGAACCGGTCCAGCAGGCGGCGCAGATAGTTGCGCTCGGCCTCAGGGCGCTCGGTTTCACCCGAACGCCTGCGAATATCCTGCATCAGTTCCTGCGCCCGGCGGTTGACATCGGCCCCACCCGCAAGTGGCTCATCCGTGGCGGCCCCGCCGTGGCTGGCAGGTCCGCGCCCCAGCGGATCGTTTGGCCGGGTTGATCCAGGCTGGCCGGCATTCGCGCCCTGCTGCCCCTGCTGGTTGCGCTCGGCTTCGGCCATGGCGCTGTCAAGCTGGCGCATGCCTTCACGCAGGGCTTCCATGGCTTCGGCCTGCCTATCAAGTGCGCCGGAAAGGTCGCCCTCGGCAAGCTCGTTGGCGGCACCTTCCATGGCGCGCCCGGCCTCATCGAGAGCGTCGCGGGCAGCCTCACCGCCTTCTGAGCCAGCTCCCGGCAGGTTGCGCCGCTGGCGGCCAATCTCATCGGCTAATTGCTGCTGGCGCTCGGCAAGGTCACCTTGCGGGCCATCTCCCTGCCCATCCCCCGGGCCACCGCTCTGCCCACCGCGCCGCCCCTCACCCTCTTGCCCACCATTACCCTCGCCTTCGCCAGCCTGCGCCGAGGGGTTTTCCTGCTCCTGAAAATCGCGGAAAGCCTCGTCTGACAGGCCTTGCTGTTGGTTCAGGCTGTCGGCAAGGCCTTGCATGGCCTGCTCACCGGGGCTGTCACCCGCTTCACCCGGCCCGCCTTCAGTGACGCGCATGTTTTCCATCAGCTCGCGCAAGGCATCCAACATCGCCTGCGCTTCTTCATGGCGGCCCTCGCGCATGGCTTCTTCAATCGCATCCATCATCGCCTCAAGGTCGTCCTGGGTGATTTCCTGACCCTGTTGGTTGTCGGCGCTCTGGCTGTCGCCCTCCTGCGGCTGTTGCGCCAACTGCTGGGCATAATCGCGCAGGGCTTGGCGCAGCTCGTCCATCAGTTCGGCCAGCTCTTCAGCGCTGGCACCTTGCCGCATAGCCTCGGCAAGGCGTTCCTCGGCCCGGCGCAGGCGGTCGCGGGCATTCTCAAGGTTGCCATCCTCGATCACCACGGCAATATCCCAGAGACCCTGAGAAATTTCATCGCGCGCCTCGCCAGAAAGGTCAAACTGCATGCTGGCCTCAAGCCGGCGCACCAGAACACGTATCTTCAGATAGGTTATTTCACGGCTGAAAAACTCGTCGGGCCGGTTTGAGGTCGCCCGCAGCAGGCGGGCCACGCGCGGCGCATTTTCGCGGCTCCAGAGCAAATCACGCCGCTGTTCAATCAGGGCCATGGCCAGCGGGTCAAAAAAGCGCCGCCCCGGCAAGGTGATGGAAAGCGGCGCTGAGCGGCCCTTCTGCCCGGCATCATCACTGGCGGTAAAGCTCAAGAGCACCGGCAGGCCTGCCCAGGGGTGGCGAGCAAAATTGTCACTGAATACACCGCTGATTTCGGTACTGATTTCGGTCCTGCCGCCGCGAAATGGCAGGGGCAGGTTGACCATGATTTCCGAGAGCGGCTCAGGGTCGGGCAGCAGGCCAAAGCGCCGGGTTACGGCGGCAAGGTCAAGCTTTATGCGGGCCTGCCCGGCGGTGACGCCGTAATCGTCACTGGCAAAAAAGCTCTGTTTGAGGTCTCCGGCAATATTGTGTGTCAGCCCGCCTTCGCTGCGGATGCTTGGCGGGGTATCAGCAAGGGCGCTGATCTGCCATATGGCCCCGTTAGGCCCGTCAATTTCCAGTGTGCCGCTTTGGGTTACCTCGAAGCTATATCCCGGCTGTGGTGTAGCGGTATCGGTAGAGCTTCCCGAGACTGTCTCGGACAGGGTCAGATCACCGATCTTGCCATAGAAACGGATAATCATGCGGCTGCCTTTTGGCAGTATAAGCCCGCCTTCGGGTTGGTCATTCAAATACAGGCTGGGCTTGCCTGTATACGCGGGCGGCTCAACCCAGCCCTCCCAACTGGTGGTGGCAGCGGCCTTGGCCGGACCTGTGGGCAGGAAATCTGAAAGCCCGGTGGCGCGAAATAGCCCGCCAAAGGCCAGCGCCATGATGAAGGCCAGTAAAGCCGTGTAGCGCAGGGCGTAAGGGTCACGCGCCGCAAGGCTCAGGTCGGGCGGAGTGGCGCGCACATTTTCAAGCCGCGCAACCATGCGGGTGCGGTGGGCCTGCCAGATTGCCCGGCTGGCGGCATCATCGGCACCACTTGCCTGCACATCGGCAAGGGCAGCAATGGGCTGGCCCGGCAAGGTGGCATCAAGGCGGGCCTCTGCGGCAAGGCGACCCGGCAGTTTCAGGCATCTCAGCCCCCACACAAGCGTGCCAAGCCCGGCCAGCGCCAGAGCGGCCAGCAGGCCATAAGCACCGTATGGCGGCAAGGTAGCAAGCAGCCCGGCCATCAGCAGCGCCCCGGCAGATAACATGAGCACGCCCAGTGGCCAGAAAGCGCGCAGCAACGCCTCGCTGAGCATACCAGCACGGGTCAGGCGCAGGGGCCAGGTCAGGCGCTTTTCAGCGTCGCTTAGAGAATCGGTAGGCAGGTTTTTGGTCACAGGCACTTACCTCATGGTCACAGCCATGGGGGGATTATATCGCGGGCGATCATTTCTTCATAGGTCGGGCGTGGGCGAATAGTTGCATATTGATCGCCCTGCACCAGAACCTCGGGAATGAGGGGCCGTGAATTGTATTCCGAGGCCATGGCGGCGGCGTAGGCTCCGGCCGAGCGGAAAGCCACAAGGCTACCCTCTTCAAGCGGCACCATTGAGCGGTTTTGGGCAAAGGTATCGGCACTTTCACAAACCGGGCCAACGATGTCATAGGCCTGTTGCTCGGCCCCTGCTGCGGGCTGGGCCACCGGCACGATGTCATGGTGGGCTTCGTACATGGCCGGGCGCAGAAGGTCGTTCATGCCGGCGTCAAGGATCAGAAATTGCCGCCCCTCACCCTGTTTGACATATATCACTTCGGAGACCAGAAGCCCGGCATTGCCAGAGATAAGGCGGCCCGGCTCAATCTCTATCTCGCAGCCCAGATGCCCCAGCACCTCGCGGATCATGGCACCGTATTCAACCGGCAGTGGCGGTCTTTCATTGGAAGCCTCATAGGGGATGCCAAGGCCGCCACCAAGATCAAGGCGGCTGATCTGGTGGCCATCGGCGCGCAAGGTCTCGGTCAGGCCGGCCAGTTTTTGATAAGCCTGCCTGAAGGGTGCAAGATCAGTCAACTGGCTGCCGATATGCACGTCAATTCCCACCACTTTAAGCCCCGGCGCGGCGGCGGCGGCGGCGTAAGCTTCGCGGGCCTGACTTATGGGAATCCCGAACTTGTTTTCAGATTTTCCGGTGGTTATTTTGGCGTGGGTTTTCGCATCCACATCCGGGTTGATGCGCAAGGTAACCGGCGCGGTCAGGCCCATTGCGCTGGCCACTTCGGATAGGGCACGCATTTCCGGCTGGCTCTCAAGGTTGAACTGGCGGATGCCGCCCTTCAGCGCCTGTGCCATCTCGGCGCGGGTTTTGCCAACGCCGGAAAAAACAATACGCTCACCGGGGATGCCAGCCGTGCGGGCACGCAGATATTCACCGCCCGAGACCACATCCATGCCGGCCCCAAGATCACCCAGAAGCTTTAGCACGGCAAGGTTGGGGTTGGACTTTACCGAATAGCAGATCAAGTGATCCAGGCCGGCCAGCGCCTCCTCAAACAGCCTGTAGTGGCGACTGAGGGTGGCGGCAGAATAGACATAGAACGGCGTGCCAACAGTGGCGGCGATATCCGGCAGGGGGACGCCTTCGGCATGCAGAATGTTGTTTTGGTAAATAAAATGATCCATATGCGCCCCATTCTTGTTTCAAGCTGGTTTCAGGCCTGCGTCATAGCACAGGTTTTGGGCGATGCAATATTTGTAGTTTCGAATTGCATTGCAATCCGACCGCTTGGGGGCCCTGCCCCCAAACCCCCGGAGTATTTGAGCCAAGATGAAGAAGGTGGGCCAGTTGCGGGCCAGTGGCGGGCTTGTGTCAGGTTTCTGTCGTGGATAATTTGGGCGTGCC
>CAYNXK010000057.1:0-11415 GCA_964401125.1 uncultured Aliiroseovarius sp. | reverse complement strand
CACGCAGCAGGAAAACCCAAAGCCACAAAGCAGCCATTCTCGCTGAGGTCGCGGCCGCAATAATGGCAGCAGCCGGGTCATGGGCATGGGCGACCATCTGCCCGGCTTCATTGCCAAAAGCTTTGACGAGCGGCGTTAAGGCCTTTCAGGGAGGGCGCTCACTCCAGTCGTGATACCACTACGGTCACTTCGGGTTTGCGGCCAATTTCATCCAGCGCAGACTTGCGGGTGACCTTCTTCAACTCCTCGCCCAGCTTGTCATCATCACGCAGGGTTTTAGCCTCAGCGCGCATCAGGAACTGGCCAAGATCTGCCTCTAGCACCTCAACAAGGGCTGCACGCGAGGCCCCCGTCTCAGGCAACCCCATGATTTCAACCCATGGCTCCCCTAGCGGTGCATTGTTCTCGACAATCACATTAACCATGACATGGCCGTTCAGCGCCATGCGAATACGGTCGCGCACCACCCCGTCAAGGGCGCCGATCAATATATTACCGTCAAGATAAAGCCGCTCAGCCTCTACATGTTCCACCACATGCGGGGTGCTGCCCGTCAGGTCGCAAACCGCGCCATTGACCACCACCATTGAAGCCCGCCCACCGGCCTTTGCAAGGGCCGCATGTTCGCGCAGATGCCGGTGTTCGCCATGCATAGGGATGATAATTTCTGGGTTCAAAATCTCATGCACACGCACAATATCTGGCCGGTTGGCATGGCCTGAAACGTGGTAGAGGTCATTTTCTGCCACCAGATCCACGCCCATTTCACTGTAGGCATTCATGATCCGGGCCACGCCGCGCTCATTGCCCGGAATGGTTTTTGATGAGAACAAAAACAAATCGCCCTCAGCCAATGTCAGGCCAAGATACTTGCCGCGACTAAGTTGCGCGCTGGCGGCCCGGCGCTCTCCCTGGCTGCCGGTTACCAACAGCATCAGGTTTTCACGCGGTAATTCGCGGGCATCTTCTGGCGTAATAGTGGGCGGAAAATCGGTCAGAATTCCGGTTTCCTCGCCTGCCCGCACCATGCGCTGCATCGAGCGACCCAGCAGGCAAACCGAGCGCCCGGCAGCACGACCCGCCTCAGCCAGCTGCTGGACGCGGGCTATATTGGAGGCAAATGTGGTTGCCACCACCATATTCTTTGCCCCGGCCACCAGCTTGTTCAGCTCTGGGCCAACGCTGGCCTCGGAGCGGCCGGGAGCGCGTGAAAACACGTTGGTTGAATCACAAATCAGCGCTTTGATGCCGCCTTGCGCCAGCTCACGCCACAGTCTTTCGTCAAAGGCGTCACCCAATACCGGAGTTTCATCCAGCTTGAAGTCGCCCGTATGAATAAGCCGCCCGGCGGGGCTGTCAATAATCAGCCCAGCACTTTCCGGGATGGAATGCGCAAGCGGCAGAAATGCGACCTTGAACGGCCCGGCATTGATCACCTCGGGGTAAGGCGCGACCACGCGCACCTCATCAGGGTTTTGCCCGGCCTCTTCCATCTTGCGCCGAGCATGATAGGCGGTGAAGGGCCGGGCATATATTGGGACTTTGATTTGGCTGAACAGCCGCCCCACCGCGCCCACATGATCCTCGTGCGCATGGGTGATGAACACCGCCTCAAGCCGGTCGGCGTTATCTGCCAGCCACGAAATATCAGGCATGATCAGACTGACACCCGGAGAGGTGTCCATATCCGGGAACGCCACCCCGAGATCCACCAATATCAGCCGTTCGTGCCCCGGCTTGCCCCAGCCATAGACATAGGCGTTCATGCCAATCTCGCCAGCCCCGCCAAGGGGGAGAAAAATAAGCCGTTCCTGCTTGCTCATGTATTGCCCTGCTCTTTGTTATAGGCTTGGATTACCACCAGCCCATACATTGTCAAGTCGCTCTCGACCACATCAAAAAGCGCTTCGCCCTGCGCGAAAAGGGATGCCAGCCCTCCGGTGCCGATAACTTTCATTTCTTTGCCGTATTCGTCTTTGACACGCCGGGTCAAGCCCTGAATCAGTCCGGCATAACCCCAAAAAACCCCGGATTGAATACAGGCCACCGTGTTGGTGCCAATAACCTTTTCCGGCTGGGTAATATCCACATGTGGCAGGGCCGCGGCCCCTTGATGCAGCGCCTCAAGGCTTAGGTTCACCCCCGGTGCAATCACCCCACCCACATAGGCGCCATCATGGGCAACCACATCAATATTGGTGGCAGTCCCAAAGTCGATCACCATCACATTACCACCATGGCGCATGAAAGCCCCGGCAGCATTGGCCAGCCTGTCGGAGCCAACGGTGGTGCCGGCATCCACACGCGGCGCCACTTGCAGCAGACAATCGGGCTTACCCACCACCAGCGGGCGGCAACCAAAAAACCTGTCGGCAAAAACCCGCAGGTTCCAGACCACACGCGGCACGGTTGAGGAAATGATCACATCGTTAATCTCGGGTTTGATGCCATAATGCGCAATCAAGGTTGAGAACCAGGTGAAATAGGCGTCAGCGGTGCGCGCGTGATGAGTCGACGTTCTCAGCGTGCAGAGAAATTTATCGCCGTCCCAGATGGCAAAGACAGTGTTTGTATTGCCGCAATCAATAGCCAATAGCATAAGCAGCGCCCTTTCAGAAAAAAACCTCGCCGGCGGTGATTTTGCGCAGGCCTTCGGGGGTTGATAGGACAAGTTGCCCCGCCTCGTCCACATCTTCAAACTTGCCGTGAAATTCTTCGCGCGGTAGGCGCACTTTTATCTGTGCCCCAAGCCGTGCAGCGCGGGCCAGCCAAGCTTGGCGGATCGGGGCAAAACCAAGGCTGGTAAACTGCGTCTCACGGGCAGCATAGGCGGTGGCCAGAGAAAGCAGGAATTCATGCGGGCCAACGCGCATACCGGTCTCGCCCAGCAGCGAGACCGGCCTTGCCGCCCCCGGCTCAACCGCGCCCGCCTCAGGTGCCGCGATAAGGTTGACCCCGATGCCAATGGCCAGCCCATCAGGCTGCAGGCTTTCCAACAGGATACCGGCCAGCTTACCGCCGTTCAGCAGCACATCATTGGGCCATTTAAGGCTGAATTTAGCGGCAGACCCGCTTACCTCAACCAGCGCATCATGCAGCGCCAATGCGGCAACAAAACTGCGCAAGGCAGCCTGCGCCGGCGGGCCGGCAGCCGGCAGGGCCAAGGTGGCCGCAAAATGGCCGGCGGGCTGGAGCCAGATGCGACCGCGCCGCCCGCGCGCCGCACTCTGTTCGCGGGCAAAAATCCAGAGCGGCCCAGCCAGCGTTGGAAAGCGCCGCGCCGCCTCGTTAAGCGTGCTGTCAACACGGGCCAAATCAAGGCGGTCATAACCAGAGGGCCACTTAATTGACAAGAGCTTGCGCCGCGACTGCTGCCGCGCCTTCAACACCAAACAGGTTCACCACCCCCAGCAGCATAATTGCCGCAGCACCCATCAGCGCGGTCCAGGCCGCCGGTGACATCGGGGTTTCCAGCCCCTCGTTTTCCACCCCGAAATACATGTAATAGATGATCCTCAGGTAGTAAAATGCACCAATAACACTGGCAATCACCGCCGCCACAGCCAGCCAGATCATATCAGCCTGCACCGCCGCGCTCAGCACCGCAAATTTACCGAAAAAGCCCAGCGAGGGCGGCACCCCGGCCAGAGAAATCAGCAAGAACGCCATGGCCAGCGCCTTCAGGGGGGCTTTGCGGGCATAAAGGTTAAGGCTGGAGATGTCAGATACCGGCTTGCCGCCTTGCTCCATTGACATGATGAAGGCAAAGATGCCCACATTCATGGTCAGGTAAATCGCCATATAAATCAGCATCGCCTGCACGCCAAATGCCGTGCCCGCCGTCAGCCCGAGCAGGGCAAACCCCATATGGGAAATTGATGAATAGGCCATCAGGCGTTTGATGTTTTTCTGGCCAATGGCGGCAATGGCCCCAAGGAACATGCTGAGAATGGCCAAAATGCCGATGATCTGTTGCCAGTCGCCGATGGCAGCACCAAAGGCATCAAACAGCACCCGCGCCAGCAAAGCCATGGCCGCCAGCTTGGGCGCGGTGGCAAAGAAGGCAGTAACCGGGCTGGGCGCGCCCTCGTAAACGTCCGGCGTCCACATGTGAAACGGTACCGCCGAGATCTTGAAAGCCAGCCCGGAGATAACAAAAGTCAGGCCAATCAGCAGGCCAAGGCCCACATGTCCGTCATTGGCCGCCGTGATTATGCCGCTGAACAGGGTGGTGCCAGAATAGCCATAAACCAGCGAGGCACCGTAAAGCAGCAAACCAGAACTGAGCGCGCCAAGTACGAAATATTTCAGCCCGGCCTCGCTTGAGCGCGCATTATCGCGGTTCATGGCGGCAATGATGTAAAGCGACAGAGATTGCAGCTCCAGCCCCATATAGAGCACCATCAGATCATTGGCCGAGACCATGACCATCATGCCTACCGTCGCCAGCAAAATTAAAACCGGGTATTCAAACCGCAGCAGGCCACGCCGCTCCATCACCGCCTGTCCGGCCAGCATGACCACCGCCCCGGCAATCAGAATGGCAACCTTGGCAAAGCGCGAAAAAGCATCGTCAATGAACGAGCCGTTAAAGGCTATGCGCACGCCCGCATCGGCCGAGCCAATCCAAAAGGCCACCGCCAACATCACCGCCGCACTCAGCCAGACCAGCCGCCGCGCCACCGCATCCTTGCCGGTAAAAACTGCGCCCAGCAGGCCCGCCATAGCAAACAATGCCAGCACAATCTCGGGCAGAATGGTTTGAATATCGGCCTGTATCATTGCGCCGCCCCCTATTGCGTGGCCAGAGCCGCTTGCGGCACGGCTGCATGGTAATTTTCAAGAAGCGCGGCAACGGACGGGCCGATCAGGTCGGTAATCAGTACCGGATATACACCCAGCAACAGAGTCATGACAACCAGCGGCGCAAAGATGGCCTTTTCGCGTATCGTCATATCGCTGATACCCTTCAGGCTTTCCTTCAACAACTCACCCATCATCACTTTTCGGTAAAGCCACAGGGCATAAGCCGCACTGAGTATCACCCCGGTTGTGGCCACCAAAGCCACCCAGGTATTAGCCTGAAACATGCCCACCAGCGTCAGGAACTCACCGATAAAACCGGAAGTGCCAGGCAAGCCGACATTGGCCATGGTGAACAGCAGGAAAATGGCCGCATAGGCCGGCATCCGGTTTACAAGGCCGCCGTAAGCGTCAATTTCGCGGGTTTGCATGCGGTCATAAATCACCCCTACAATCAAAAACAGCGCCCCGGAGATAAAGCCGTGGCTGATCATCTGAAAAATCGCCCCGTCCAGCCCCTGCTGATTGAACGAAAATATACCCGCCGTCACAAACCCCATATGCGCCACCGAGGAATAGGCGATGAGCTTTTTCATATCGGTCTGTACCAGCGCCACCAGCGAGGCATAGACAATGGCAATCACCGAAAGCCAGAGAATGAAGGTGGCCATAACATCGGCCCCCACCGGGAACATCGGCAGGCTAAAGCGCAAAAAGCCGTAGCCGCCCATCTTGAGCAAGATTGCCGCCAGCACCACCGAGCCGGCCGTGGGCGCCTGCACATGGGCATCCGGCAGCCACGTATGCAGCGGCCACATGGGCATTTTTACCGCGAATGAGGCAAAAAAGGCCAAAAACAACAAGGTCTGCGCCCCGCCCATGACCTGAATACCCAGCAGGCTGAAGCTCTCCGAGCCGAACTGGTGCCGCATCAGCGCCGGAATATCGGTGGTGCCGGCCTCGAAAAACATGAAGATCATGGCAACCAGCATCAAAACCGAGCCAAGAAAGGTATAAAGGAAGAACTTGAAGGCGGCATAGATGCGCTTTTTGCCGCCCCAGATGCCGATAATCAGGAACATCGGAATAAGGCCAGCCTCGAAAAACAGATAAAACAGCACTAGATCCAGCGCCATGAAAACCCCCAACATCAGGGTTTCCAACAACAAAAATGAGATCATGTATTCCTTGACGCGCGTCTTCACCCCCCAGCAGGCGGCAATGGTAATGGGCATCAAAAAGGTGGTGAGCATGACAAACAGCACAGAAATGCCGTCAATCCCCATCTTGTAGGTAAGGCCCAAAATCCACTCGCTTTCCTCAACCATCTGAAAGCCGGTATCGGCGGGGTCAAACTGCGCCAGCATGATCAACGAGAACAGGAAGGTGGCCGAAGTGGCAAACAGCGCCAGCCATTTGGCATTGCGCTGCGCCGCAGGATCATCACCGCGCAGGAAAACTGCCATGATAACCGCCGCCACCAGGGGCAAAAAAGTGATGATAGAAAGCAGGTTATCCATTAAGGCGCGCCCCCGAACAGGGTCATGATGGTGACCAGAGCGACCAGCCCCAGCACCATGGCGAAAGCATAGGTAAAGACAAAGCCGGATTGTGCTTTTCCGGCCTGCCGCGTCAGCCATGGCACAAGGCCCATGGCAATTCCGTTCAAAAATCCATCAATCAGCTTACCGTCACCGATTTTCCACAGCAAGCGGCCAAGCGCCTTGGTTGGGCGCACAAAGAGGACGTCATAGATTTCGTCAAAATACCATTTGTTCAAGAGAAACCTGTACAAATGCGGCTGGCTTGCGGCCAGCCTCTTTGGCATGGTCGGGTTGGAGATATAAAACCAGTAAGCTACACCGAGGCCCAAAACCATGGCAATAAACGGGCTGAGCCTGACCCAAACCGGCGCGTAATGTGCCGCATCAATGATCTGGTTGTCCGGGTCCATGTAAATAGCCCCCTCAGGTGCTGCCGGGGGTATCTCAACATCACTACCCCTTTGCAGCACTCCGGTCTCAGTAACCACCATATCCACCAGGCCCACCACATGCTCTTCAATGCCAAAAAATGCGTTAAGCTTGTGATGATCGCCAAAAAAGCTGCCATACCAGATCATACCGGAAAAGGTTGCGCCCAGTGCCAGAACCGCCAGCGGCACCAGCATGCTCACAGGGCTTTCATGGGCTTGTTTGTGCTTTTTCTTATCCCCACGCGGCTTACCCCAGAAGGTCATGAACATCAGCCGCCAGCTATAAAAGCTGGTAAACAAAGCCGCGATGACCAAGGCCCAGAAAGCATAGCCGGCATCGCTGCCGGCCCAAGCGGTCTCGATAATGGCATCCTTTGACAGAAAGCCGGCAAAACCGATTGTGGTCAGCGGGGTGCCGACACCTGTTATGGCCATGGTGCCAATCAGCATGGCCAGAAAAGTCAGCGGCATTTTATGGCGCAGCCCGCCGTAATTGCGCATGTCCTGCTCGTGGTGCATGCCGTGAATGACATTGCCCGCCCCCAAAAACAGCATAGCCTTGAAAAACGCATGCGTCAGCAAGTGGAACATAGCGACCGAATAGGCCCCAAGCCCGGCGGCCACGAACATATAGCCAAGCTGGCTGGCGGTTGAATAGGCAATCACCCGTTTGATGTCATTCTGCACCAAAGCCACCGAGGCGGCAAACAGCGCCGTTGTTGCGCCAACAACAACCATGAAGGCCGTAGCTGCGGGCGCGTATTCCATCAGGGGCGACATGCGTGACACCAGAAAAACCCCCGCTGTCACCATGGTTGCCGCGTGAATAAGCGCTGAAACCGGCGTTGGGCCCTCCATGGCATCGGGCAGCCATGTATGTAAAAACAACTGCGCCGATTTCCCCATGGCCCCGATAAACAGCAGGAAAGCCAGCAGGTTGGCGGCGTTCCAGTCACGCCAAAGAAAGCGCAGCTCGGTTTCGGCCAGCATGGGTGCGGCAGCAAAAATGTCATCCAGCATGATGCTGTCAGTCAGGTAAAACAGTCCGAAAATACCCAGAAGAAAGGCAAAATCACCTATCCGGTTGACCACAAAAGCCTTGATGGCAGCCTTGTTGGCCCGGGGTTTCTTGTAGTAAAATCCAATCAGCAGGTAGGAAGCCACCCCGACCCCCTCCCAGCCAAAGAACAGCTGCAACAGGTTGTCGGCCGTGACCAGCATCAGCATGGCGAAGGTAAAAAAGCTCAGATAAGCAAAAAAGCGCGGCCGGTAGCTCTCACCCCGGAACTGGTCATCATCGGCCATATAGCCAATGGAATAAAGATGCACCAGCGCGCTGACCGTGGTGACAACAATCAGCATGATCGCCGTCAGCCGGTCAAGCCTGATCGACCAATCCGCCACCAGTGAGCCGCTTTCAACCCAGCGCATCAGGGTGATCTGCTGCAAGCCCTCAGGCAGGGTCAGAAACACGATCCAACTTAGAATCGCCGCTAGAAACAACAGCCCGGTGGTCAGGTATTGCGCCCCCCTGTCGCCAATAAGGCGGTGACCAAAACCGGCAATCAGCGCCCCAACCAAAGGCGCGAAAAGAATGATGCTAATCATGGCACCTTATCCTTTCATCACGTTGGCATCTTCGACATCAATACTGCCGCGATTGCGGAAAAAACTGACAAGAATAGCTAAGCCAATAGCTGCCTCGGCGGCAGCCACCGTCAGGATGAACATGGTAAAGACCTGCCCCACCATATCGTTCAGGAAATGTGAAAACGCAATCAGGTTGATACTGACAGAAAGCAGCATCAGCTCGATCGACATGAGCAGGATGATCACGTTTTTACGGTTGAGAAACAGCCCGAAAATGCCGATGACAAACAGGCCCGCGGCCAAGGTCAGATAATGCTCCAGCCCAATCATGCTGCCCTCACTTGGCTAAGTTTACGCCTATCCAACATCACAACCCCTGCCCCGGCTTCACGTCTTTCAGCTCTATCGCCTTTTCCGGGTCGCGGTGCATCTGTTCAACCACATTCTGGCGTTTTATGTCCTTACGGTGGCGCATGGTCAGCAAAATCGCGCCAATCATCGCCACCAGCAGGATCAGCCCTGAAAGCTGGAACACCAGAATATAATCGTCATACAGGATCAACCCGAGGGCGACGGTATTATGCACCTCCTCCAGCGGCGGCATCACAGAGGCCCGCGCATCTTGCGCCCCGTCAGAAAACTGCCAGACGCCAAAGATCATGCCAAGCTGGGTCAGCAGCACCACCCCGATCAGCAGGGCCACGGGAATATGTTGGGGTAGTTCCGCCTTCAGGGCGGCAAAATCCACATCCAGCATCATCACCACAAACAAAAACAGCACCATCACCGCGCCCACATAGACAATCAGCAGCAGCATGGCGATGAACTCGGCCCCCAGCAGCACAAACAGCCCCGTCGCCCCCAGAAAAGTGGTGATTAACCACAGCACCGAATGCACCGGGTTTTTTGAGGCCACGGTAAACAGGGCCGAGACCAGAATGGTCAGGGCGAAGACATAAAAGGCATAATCGGCAACGCTCATGCGCTCGCCTCCTTGGCTGCGTCAGGTATCATGGCGGCATGTCTCATCGGTAGGGTGCGTCCAGTTCCAGATTGCAAGCAATTTCAGCTTCCCAACGGTCGCCGTTGTCAAGCAACTTTGCCTTGTCGTAGAATAATTCTTCGCGGGTCTCGGTGGCATATTCAAAGTTTGGCCCTTCAACAATGGCATCCACCGGGCAAGCCTCCTGACAAAAACCACAATAGATGCACTTGGTCATGTCAATGTCATAGCGCGTGGTGCGGCGCGAGCCATCATCGCGTGGCTCGGCATCAATGGTTATGGCCTGCGCCGGGCAAATCGCCTCGCAGAGCTTGCAGGCAATACAGCGCTCCTCGCCGTTAGCGTAACGCCTGAGCGCATGTTCACCACGAAAACGCGGCGACAAAGGCCCCTTTTCGTGGGGGTAATTCAGCGTTGCCTTGGGGGCAAAAAAGTACTTCAGGCCAAGCTGAAAGCCCTTCAAAAAATCCATCAGGAAGAAATATCTGGTTGCGCGCGCATAATCAAATGCCATCAAATCAGCCCCCCTCAGGATCCGGTTGCCCAGCGGGCATAAGTGCCCCAGAACGCCCCGTATTGGGCAAAAAACGCCACCAGAACCACCCAGCCCAGCGACAGCGGCAAAAACACCTTCCAGCCAATGCGCATCAGTTGGTCATAGCGATAACGCGGGGTGATTGCCTTCACCATGGCAAAGGCAAAGAAAACCAGCACGATCTTGGCCAGAAGCCAGCCAATACCATCAGGCAGGCCCGGAATGGGGCTGAGCCAGCCGCCGAAAAACAGCAAGACTATAAGCGTACACATCAACACGATGGCAACATATTCACCGATCATATAGAGCAAGAACGGCGTTGAGGAATACTCAACCTGATAGCCGGCCACCAGCTCGCTTTCGGCCTCGGGCAAATCAAATGGCGGCCGGTTGGTTTCGGCCAGCGCCGAGATGAAAAACAGCACCACCATGGGAAAATGCGGCAGCCAGTACCAGTTGAATACGCCGCCCGGCCCATCCTGCGCCATGACGATGGCGGTCAGATTCATACTGCCAGTGGTGATGATGACGCCGATAATGATCAGGCCAATAGAGACCTCATAAGAGATCATCTGTGCTGCCGATCTGAGCGAGCCGAGAAAGGCATATTTCGAGTTGGAGGCCCAGCCGCCCATGATCACGCCGTACACCCCCAGCGAGCTGACCGCAAAGATGAACAAAAGCGCCACGTTGATATCGGCCAGTACCCAGCCCTCGTTGAACGGCAGCACCGCCCAGGCCAGCAGCGCCAGCACGAACGTCACCAGAGGGGCCAGCATAAACACAAAGCGGTCAGCACTGTCGGGAATGACAATTTCCTTGAGGATGTATTTCAGGAAATCGGCGAAAGACTGCAACAGGCCAAAGGCACCAACCACGTTTGGCCCCTTGCGCATCTGCACCGCCGCCCAGACCTTGCGGTCAAACCAAAGCAGAAATGCCAGCGCCAGCAGCAGCGGCACTACGATCAGAAGCCCCTGCCCGAGGATCACTAGCGCAATCCCTGAATTTGTCGTTGTGAAGAACTCACTCATCTTAAAGCCTCAAACCGTGGGTATACCGTTTTCAAAACAATTCTGCACCGTGACTTCGGCATCGATAGTGCGCAGCCCGTCCGGCAGGCTGGGGCTGATCACCCAGCCGGCATCGCCATGCCAGACATCGCCGCGCCGCTCTACATTGGTGCGCACATGGCGGGCAAAACCATGGCCGCGGATCAAGGCATATTGCGCCGCAGCACATTCGCCATAATCAGCCACATCCTGGTTGCCGCGCGCCCCCCTCATGCTAACCAGAAACGACACCAGATCACCCTCCAGAAGCCGGGTCTGAATACCAAGGTATTCGGGGGCAAAGGTGGTCTCATTCCCCGGCGGCAAGGTTGGCTCACAAGCAGCCAGAATGCCGATGGCAGCAAGGCTGGTTGCGAATTTGGTAAAAAAAGTGGCCATGTTTTTCACTCCGCTGTCATTTTGGCACTGATACGCGCTTTTGCCAGCGCTGACATCC
>CAYNXK010000056.1:0-11447 GCA_964401125.1 uncultured Aliiroseovarius sp. | reverse complement strand
GTGAAGCGCACTTACCATGCCCCGGGGCGCGACAGCGGGGCACAGGAGGAAGCGGCGGCTCTGGTTTATCTGGCCAAAATACTTGGCGGGGCGGTGGCGACATCATTGCTAGGCCAGGCGCTGGAATTTGAGCAAAAGCTGGCGGTCTATACCGGGGAGGGCTACAGGGCCACCTCGCTGGATGATACAACCTTTTCGCTAATTGTGGTGCCTGCCGAAGGGGTTAGCCTTGAGACAGCCGAGGCGGCAATGGATGAGGTTGTGGCGCAATTCATGCTTGATGGCGTTGATGTGGCACAGTTTGAACGTATAAAAATGCAGATCCGAGCCGCCGAGATTTACGCGCTGGATGATGTGGGTGATGTGGCCGAGCGCTATGGCCAGGCGCTGACCTCCGGGCTGACAATTGAAGATGTGCAGGCCTGGCCAGATATTTTACAAGCGGTCAGCCCCGAAGATGTGATGGCAGCGGCGGAAAACCTGTTTGACCGGCGCCGGGCTGTGACCGGCTGGCTGCTGCCCGAAGCCATGGAGGACGCACAATGAAACGGCTTAAACCGATTATCCTGGCCATGTTCGTACTTTGGGCGCTGCCCCTGCGCGCTGAAATCGCCATTCAGGAAGTCACTTCACCGGGCGGCGTAACTGCTTGGCTGGTCGAGGAACACAGCATCCCTTTCGTGGCGCTGGAAATCCGCTTTCGCGGCGGGTCATCCCTTGAAGCGCCCGGCAAACGCGGGGCCATCAACCTGATGACGGCCCTGCTTGAAGAGGGCGCGGGCGATCTGGACGCGCGCGGCTTTGCCAAAGCGCGTGAAACACTGGCCGCCTCATTTCGCTTTGATGTGCATGATGACGCGCTGAGCGTTTCGGCGCAATTTCTTACCGAGAACCGCGATCAGGCTGTTGGCCTTTTGCGCAGCGCCCTGACAAGCCCGCATTTTGCCGAGGCTGATATTGAGCGGGTCCGCGGGCAGGTTTTGTCAAGCTTACGCTCGCGCCAAACAGACCCTGATGCCATTGCCAGCAACACTTTTGATGCGCTGGCTTTTGGTGATCACCCTTACGGCTCGCATAGTTCTGGCAGTATTGAGAGCGTCAGCGCCCTGAGGCGCGCCGATATTGTTGAGGCTTACGGCCGCGTCATTGCCCGTGACCGGATTTTTGTTGGCGTGGTCGGCGATATTACGGCGGACGAGCTGGGGGCCTTGCTGGACAGGCTGTTTGAAGGCCTGCCGGAAGTTGGCGCGCCCGAGGCCCGGCGGGTGGAATTTCTCGCCCCCGGCGGCATTACCGTGGTGCAGTTTGAAACGCCGCAATCAGTGGCGCGGTTTGGCCATGCAGGCATTGAACGCCATGATGATGACTTTTTCGCCGCCTTTGTTGTGAACATGATTCTTGGTGGCAGTAATTTCAACGCCCGGCTGATGAATGAGCTGCGCGAGGAGCGCGGGCTGACCTACGGCGTACGCTCCTACCTGCTGCCAATGCTGCTGGGCGAAAGCGTGATGGGTCACTTTTCAAGCTCAAATGACCGCATGGCCGAGGCTGTCGCGCTGGTGCAGGCCGAATGGGCCCGGCTGGCCGAGGCGGGCGTGACCGCAGAAGAACTGCGCCTTGCCCAGACCTTTCTGACCGGAGCTTATCCGCTGAGGTTTGACGGCAACGGGCCGATTGCCCGGATTATGGTCGGTATGCAGATGATCGGCTTGCCGATTGATTATATTGCCACCCGAAATGACAAGATCAATGCCGTGACGCTGGAAGATGCCAACAGGGTTGCCGCCCAGCTGTACCGCCCGGAGGCGCTGCATTTTGTAATTGTTGGCCAGCCTGACGGGATTGAAAGCAGCCCGTAGGCCAGCGGCGCCAAAGGGCACTTTTCTGATGGGCGAATCGGCTGACATTATGCTAGGTTTTGTGGCATGTCTGACGCCTCCCCCCATATAGGCCTGCAACAGCCGGTCATCCGCCAGCTTGATGATGCCGCCATTAACCGCATTGCTGCCGGTGAGGTGGTGGAGCGGCCGGCTTCTGCCGTCAAGGAATTGCTGGAAAATGCGCTGGATGCCGGGGCGCGGCGCATTGAAATAACCTATGCGGACGGTGGCAAAAGCCTGATCCGGGTGGGCGATGATGGCTGTGGTATGGCAGGCGCCGACCTGCCGCTGGCGCTGGCTCGTCATGCTACCTCAAAAATTGATGGCAGTGATCTCATGAACATCCAGACATTCGGCTTTCGCGGCGAGGCTTTGCCCTCGCTTGGTGCTGTTGGCAGGCTTAGTATCACCAGCCGCGCCGAGGGCTATGATGCTGCCATGATCCGGGTTGATGGCGGGCAGGTCTTACCTGTCAGGCCCGCCGCCCTCAATCACGGCACTGTGGTTGAGTTGCGTGATCTGTTTTATGCCACGCCGGCGCGCCTTAAATTCATGCGCAGCGAGCGGGCCGAGGCGCGGGCGATCCTGGATGTGGTGCGTCGCCTGGCCATGGCCGAGCCGGATGTGGGCTTTGTGCTGCGCGATCTGACCGGCGGCGGCACAAAGGGGGGCGCAAAAAATAGCGAGGGCCGCGTGGTGCTGCGCCTGAACCCGGAAACCGGCGATATGTTTTCGGCGCTGCACGGGCGCTTGCAAGCGGTTCTAGGCCGGGAGTTTGCCGAGAATAGCCTGAAAATAGACGCGAGCCGCGAGGGCCTGCGCCTGACTGGATACGCGGCCCTGCCAACCTATTCGCGCGGCGCGGCGGTGGCGCAGTTTTTGTTCGTCAATGGCCGCCCGGTAAAAGACAAGCTGCTGGTTGGCGCGCTCAGGGCGGCTTATTTTGATTTTCTCAGCCGCGACCGGCACCCGGCGGCGGCGCTGTTCATTTCCTGTGAGCCGCAGCTGGTGGATGTGAATGTGCATCCAGCCAAATCTGAGGTGCGCTTTCGTGAACCGGGGGTGGCGCGCGGGCTGATCATCTCCGGCCTGCGCCATGCACTGGCTGAGGCCGGGCACCGGGCATCCTCCACCGTTGCCGGGGCCACTTTGGGGGCCATGCGGCCAGAACTAGGACCAGAGGCGGGCGGGCCTGCAAGGCTTTACCAGATGCAGCGCCAAACCTATGCCAGCAATCCGGGTTTCGCCGAAACCGCCGCGCCCTCGGCACGTTTTGAGGTGCCGCCACAAGAGAGCGACGAGACCCCGGCCAACTATCTGCCACTGGGCGCCGCGCGGGCGCAATTGCATGAAAACTATATCATTGCCCAGACCGAAGACGGCATGGTCATTGTTGACCAGCACGCCGCCCATGAACGGCTGGTGTATGAAAAACTCAAAAACCAAATGGCACAAAACGGCGTGGCAGCGCAGGCGCTTCTGATCCCCGAAATTATTGAACTTTCGCCGGCGGACGCCACACGCCTGCTGGAGATTGCCGATGATCTTGCCCGGCTGGGGCTGGTGATTGAGCCCTTTGGCGGCAGCGCTGTTGTGCTGCGCGAAACCCCGGCCATTCTTGGCCAAATCAACGCGGCGGCGCTGCTTGGCGACATCCTTGATGAGCTGGCCGATCAGGGCGAAAGCCTAAAGGTGCAGGCGCGGCTTGATGCGGTGCTTTCACGCATCGCTTGCCACGGCTCCATAAGGTCCGGCCGCCGCATGCAGGTGGACGAGATGAACGCCTTGCTGCGCGAAATGGAGGCCACACCCCATAGCGGCCAGTGCAACCACGGCAGGCCCACTTATGTTGAGCTGAAGCTGAAAGATATTGAAAGGCTGTTTGGGCGCAGATGATGCAAATTAACGGACAGATATTTTTACTGAGCAACCCGCTGCTTATTGCCACGCTGGTTAGCGGTGCTGTTGTGGCTCTAGTGCTGACCCTGCTGGTGTGGAGCCTATACCGGGCTGGGCGCTCGGCTGTACTTGCTGAAGACATGGCGCGCCAATTGGGTGGGCTGGGTCAGGCGGTGCAGGTGCTGGGTGCCGGGCAAGACCAGCTTTCGGGCAGCCTGCGCACAGTATCAGATGCTCAAGCCAGTGGTCAGACCCAAGTAATCGGTGCCATGGAAACACGGCTGCGGGTAGTGCAAACCGAGATGCAGGACCGGCTGCATGATAACGCGACAAAAACCGCGCGCGCCCTTGCCGATATGCAGGAACGCATGAAGGAAAACCTGCATGGCTCAAGCGAAAAAACCACCGAAAGCCTAACGGAGCTGAAGGAGCGCCTGGCCACCATTGACAAGGCGCAGAGCAATATTGAAAAGCTCTCAACTGATGTTCTGAGCCTTCAGGACATCCTGTCAAACAAGCAGACACGCGGGGCCTTTGGTGAAATTCAGCTGCATGACATTGTGTCAAAAGCCCTGCCAAAGGACAGCTACGCAATGCAGGTGACGCTCTCCAATAACAAGCGCGCTGATTGCCTGATAGACCTGCCCAACCCACCGGGGCCGATTGTGATCGACAGCAAATTTCCGCTGGAAGCCTATGAGGCGCTGAGGCGGGCCAAAGATGACCGCGAGACCCTTGAGGCGGCGCGGGCCATGCGGGTGGCGGTGCGCGCCCATATCAAGGCGATCAGCGAAAAGTATATCATCGAGGGAGAAACCGCCGATGGTGCCCTGATGTTTCTGCCCAGCGAGGCGGTCTATGCCGAGCTGCATTCCAACTTTCCCGAGGTGGTGCGCGAGGGTTTTGACGCCCGGGTCTGGATCGTCTCACCCACCACCTGCATGGCGACGCTGAACACCATGCGCGCCATTCTGAAAGATGCCCGCATGCGCAAGCAAGCTGGGGCGATCCGCCGTGAACTGGCGCTGCTGTATAAAGATATGGACCGGCTGGGCACTCGGGTGGAAAACCTTGACCGGCATTTCAACCAAGCCTCAAAGGATATTGCCGATATCAAAATCTCTGCCGAAAAGGCAGGTCACCGGGCCAAGCGGCTGGATGGGTTTGATTTTGAGGAATTACCCGGGAAAGAGGCCGAGGTGGCAGCCCTTGTCAGGCCAAACGAGGAATAAGCCTTTCCTAAAAGCCGAAGGTTTGGCAATATATGATTGAAGGAGAATCCCATGCTTGACATCAGCCCCCGAAAAGTTGCCCGTGTCATCCTGCGCGCCCGCGAGCTGGGGGCAAAAGTTGCCCGCTGGGACACTCCCGGAGATGACGCAGATTCAGATACGATTCTGGAAAGTCGGCCATCAGACGGGACCTATTCCGAGGTACATACCTATATCGCCGACATGAACAGCGATGAGCAGGCCAGCCTTGTTGCGATTGCCTGGATCGGACGCGAAACCTTTGATCCGGCTGAGTTGGAAGAGGCCATTGCCACCGCCAAATCTGAACGCACCACACCAACAGAAGATTACCTTTTGGGCATGCCGCTGTTGTCTGACTACCTTGAAGCCGGACTGGATGCGCTGGGTATATCTCTGGAAGATGCCGGCGAGGGTATTCTGTAGGCTCTGACTTTTTTGCCCTGCGTTAAAAGGCTACAACATGCCAGTTTTCCGATTTTCCGGTTTTCCGGTTTTCTAGTTTTCCGGAAAACTGGAAACATGAATATAGATATGTCTTGATGTTATGCAGCCCCAGATCTTTTACCGCATTCCAAGAAGCTCGGGCGCAAAGGCCCGCAATCAAACCACAAAGAAGCGGCGACACTGCTTCGTACAATGATCATCGGCACCCGAAATGCCATGCAAAGCCTGCAATAAAGACGCTTGTCACATGCCCTGATTGAGCGCCTCACAATGCCGCAACCTTTTGTAAACATAATCAAACAGCGCACAAAGTAAAAACATACCGGTCAGAATCAAAGACTGGCAGGGATTACGGGCATTGCATGCCCTTCAAGTGCTGCGCCCAGGCTTCTCTCAAGCGAAAATCTGGGCTATATTACCTTCATCACGGGAGGAATTTCATGCGCTTCATCAAACGACTATTGGTTTTCAGCTTGGTTTTTGCCGCACTGGCCCTTGCCGCTTTCTTCACCTTCGCTCCGACAATGGTGGAAAAGGCCCGCAACCCGGTCATTGCCCATGAGCCTTACCCAGTTAGCCATATGGCTGAGACCCTGCACCAAAGCCTTATCATCGGCGATTGGCACGCGGACAGCCTGCTGTGGAACCGCGATCTGACCAAGCGTGGCACCTATGGCCAAGTTGATCTGCCGCGCCTGCAGGAGGGTAATGTGGCCATTCAGGTTTTCAAGGCCGTCACCAAATCTCCCGCCGGGCTGAATTACGAAAACAATACGGCCGATGCCCGTGACAACATCACTCTCTTGGCCTTCGGACAGCTCTGGCCCATGCGCACTTGGTTTTCAATCTTTGAGCGCGCCATCTATCAGTCTGAAAAGCTGCACGCCTTTGAGGCAGCCCGGCCTGACATGTTGAAAATTATCCGTAGCCGCGCCGACCTTGAAGCGCTGCTAGAGGCCCGCGCCAGTGGGCAAAACCTGATCGGTGGTATTCTGGGCATCGAGGGCGCGCACCCGCTTGAGGGCGACATTGCCAATCTTGACCGGCTGGAGGAAGCGGGCTACCGAATCATTGCCCTGCAACATTTCTTTGACAACGATCTGGGTGGCTCTCTGCACGGCATAGGCGGCGCGGGCCTAAGCGATTTTGGCCGCCTTGTGGTTGCTGAAGTGGCGGCCCGCGGCATGGTGCTTGATGTGGCACATTCCAGCCAGCAGGTGGTGCGCGATGTGCTGGCGCAGGTGGAGATGCCGATCATTGTCAGCCATACGGGCCTCTATTCGCACTGCCCCACAATTCGTAACCTGCCTGATGACCTGATGCGCGAAATCGCCGCGACGGGCGGGGTCATCGGCATGGGCTACTGGGCCGAGGTCACCTGTGATGACAGCCCGGCAGGCATTGCGCGCATGATCAAGGCGGCAATCTCTGTGATCGGGGAGGATGCGGTATCGCTGGGTTCAGACTTTGACGGCTCAGTCACCACCGCCTTTGACACATCCGAGCTGGCGGCCCTCACCCATGAATTGCTGGCACAGGGGCTGAGCGAGGGACAGATACGCAAGGTCATGGGCGAAAACATGCTGCGGGTTCTCAAGGCACGGCTACAATAAGGCGCTCACTCGGCGGCGCTGCCCCAAAATCAGGCGAGCCAACCATAAAACGCCTCAACCCGCATTTCGCATCAGAGAATGTGGGATGCGCCCGGAACCTGTCAACGTTGTGGACGTTTCGCGTTCACTTGGAGAGCCAATGAGACGCGAAACGCTTTGAACTCAGGCCTGTTAGCCCTCGTCCTTGCCCCATTTGGCAAACGGGAACGGCTTGTCGTCGCTCGCGCCCACCAGAAACCGGATAATCCGGGCCAGCCAGTCGGCCATGCCCTCACCAAAATCGGCGATCGGCTGGTTCTTTTCTTTCTTGGCGACCATCCAGATAAACTGGATCAGGGCGGCAAGGCCCAGAATGGCTGTGCCGACTTTGAACAGGATCGCCAGAATGACCATGAACAACCCGCGCATCCAGATATTCTCTTCTTCGGGTGTCTCAGCCTCAACCACGTCAGCGCGGTCCGGCTCTTGCGGCACTTTCTTTTTGGCTTCTTTTTTTGTCATTGGTCCTGGCTCCATACATGTGAACGCAATTAACATAAGGGTATTTCGCCTGCTATTCAAGGGCTAATACTGCAAAAACACCGCTATTTTTCGGGTGCTGCACCAGCTTGCTGCAACTCGGCGAACAGATCAACCCGGTAGCCATCAGGGTCGGCAATGGTGGCATAACGCTGGCCCCAAAATGCGTCCCACGGAGCGCTGATTTCAGCGCCGCCAGCGGCACATCCGACCTGCGCGGCGGCATCTACCCCGGCTGGCTCCTCAAACAAAAGCCCGAATACTGCATGGTTTGACGGCCTTGGCGCCTCGCCGATCAACGAGGCGCAAAGGCCTGCGTCATCAATCATCAGGCGCACCATTCCTGGCTTTGTCAGCGCTTCTACATGCTGATCTTCAGGGTCAAAATCCGGAAAGGCAAAACCCAGGGCTTGGTAAAACCTGACACTGGCGCGCATATCCGTGGCACTTACACCAACTGCATCAATCAAGGGGCTGGGCAAGGGGCTGGGCAAAGGTGTGGAAAGAGAGGCGGCCATGGCTTTCTCCTCGCATAATAGGCTTCGCGGATAGTGCGCCCACAAAATTTAAGGCTGTTCAGCCACAAGGTCAAGCAGATCACGGGCAGTGCTTGCCGCCCGGCCCAACCTCGCCTATTGAGAAACCACAGCAGTAAAGGCGGAGCAACAGAGGCGAGGCAGAATGCGTATTCTGATCACCAATGACGACGGAATAAACGCACCGGGCCTGGCGGTGCTGGAGGCTTTGGCCCGTGAAATCGCCGGCCCTGAGGGCGAGCTTTGGGTTGTGGCCCCGGCTTTTGAGCAATCCGGCGTCGGGCACTGCATTTCCTTTACCAAACCAATGATGGTGGCCGAATTCGCCCCGCAGCGCTTTGCCGTTGAAGGCTCGCCCGCCGATTGTGTGCTGGCGGGTTTGCACGACATAATGCCCGAACGCCCTGATTTGGTGCTATCCGGCATCAACCGTGGCAACAATGCCGCCGAGAACACGCTTTATTCCGGCACCATCGGCGCCGCCATTGAGGCGGCGCAAGGCCTGCCCGCCATTGCACTTTCGCAATATCTTGGGCCGGAAAATGCCAAATTAGATAACCCGTTTGAAGCCGCCTCGCGGCATGGGGCAGCCACAATCCGCGCCCTGCTTGAGCAGGCTCCCTGGCAGAACGGCAGCGATTACCGGCTGTTTTACAACGTGAATTTCCCGCCAATTCCGGCCTCCCGGGTCAAAGGACTGCGGGTCACCTCGCAGGGGTTTCGCCGCGATACAACATTTGGTGTTGAGCCGCACACAGCCCCTTCTGGGCGGCGCTTTTTGTGGATCAAGGGCGGACCTCAGCACAATCCTACGGCACCGGGCACTGACGCCGCCGCCAATCTTGATGGCTATATCTCGGTCACCCCCATGCGGGCCGACCTGACGGCGCATGATGTGGCCGCAACCCTGAAACTGGGTTTTGACATATGAGTGATACTGGCTCGGATACTGGCCCTAATACTGGCCCTAATACTGAGGCAGAGCGCAAAATGCAGTTCCTGTTTCAACTGCGCAAACGCGGGGTTACCAATAGCCGCGTGCTTAATGCCATGGAAAAAATCGACCGGGGGATGTTTTTGCGCGGCTTGTTTGCCGGCCGAGCCTATGAAGACATGCCGCTACCAATCGCCTGCGGCCAGACCATCAGCCAACCCTCGGTGGTGGGGCTGATGACGCAAGCCCTGGAGGTGCCGCCGCGTGCCAAGGTGCTGGAGGTCGGCACTGGTTCGGGCTATCAGGCGGCGATCCTGGCAAAGCTGTCACGCCGGGTCTATACGCTTGACCGTCACCGCCGCCTCGTGGTTGATGCCCGGCGCATATTCGAGGCTCTGGACCTCAGCAACATCACCGCCATCACCGCCGACGGCTCGCGCGGCCTGCCCGATCAGGCGCCGTTTGACCGCATCATTGTAACTGCCGCCGCCGAAGATCCACCCGGCCCCCTCTTGGCGCAACTAGCAATTGGCGGTATCATGGTGCTGCCGGTGGGCCAGTCTGACCATGTGCAAAGGCTGATAAAGGTCAAGCGCATTGAGGCGGGCTTTGAGTATGACGAGCTGTTGCCGGTGCGCTTTGTGCCTCTACTGGAGGGGCTGGGGCAGGATTGAGCCGATGTTTTTCTGAGGCTAAAATGGCAGTAATGGGTGGCGGTGCCCTAGTATACACCGCCATGAATACATAAAAAGGCCCGGAACACGGGCAGGTTATTGAGGATACAAATATGCAGTTTCCAACCAAATTTACGCTGCGCGCCGCTCTTTTGGGCAGCGTAATGATTGCCCTTGCCGGCTGCGAGGGCGGCTTTGACCTTGACCTGCGCCACCTGGCCGATGGATTTTCCACCACTCAGGCGGTAAATGAGCGCCTGTCCGCCGAGCGCCCCACCCCGGATGCCCGTGGCATCATCTCATATCCCAACTATCAGGTTGCGGTGGCACAGCGCGGCGACACACTTATAAAGCTGGCGGCGCGGATCGGCCTGCCCGCTGGAGAACTGGCACGCTTCAACGGCCTACCGCTGGATGCGACATTGCGCCAGGGCGAGCTGGTGGCTTTGCCGCGCCGGGTCAGCGAATCTGCGGCAGGGCCAATTACGCCCGCTGGCGGCGGGATCGACATCACCACTCTTGCCGGTGATGCGCTTGACCGTGCTGGCAGCGCCGCAACCACAGCCACTGGAACTGTCACGGCCAGCCCCATAGCCAGCACCACCCCGCAAAGCGGCACCGAGCCTTCACGCCACCGGGTTGAGCGCGGCGAAACCGCCTATTCCATCGCCCGGGCCTACGGCGTCAGCGTGCGCGCATTGGCCGACTGGAATGGGCTTGGCCCCTCTCTGGAGGTGCGTGAGGGGCAGCATCTGCTGATCCCGGTTGCCGCTGCCAATCAACCCGAAATCCTGACCGGAATCCAGCGCCCCGGTCAAGGCACCCTAACGCCGGTGCCGCCAAGTGCTGAAACGCCCCTGCCTGATGAGCGTGCCGCACCGCTGCGGCCCGAAGATATTCCGGCCTCGCCCAATCTGGCCAGCGCCGCCACGGCGGTCTCTACGGCGGCAATGGTGCTGCCGGTATCCGGCCAGATCATCCGAGCCTTCAAGCCAGGCACAACTGACGGAATCGACATTTCTGCCAATGCCGGAGACCCGGTGCGCGCCGCCGCCGATGGCATTGTAGCGGCCATAACCCGCAATACCGATGGCGTACCAATTCTAGTGCTGCGCCATGATAACAACGTGCTGACGGTCTACGCCAATATCGACAATGTGACGGTGGCCAAGGGCGACAATGTGACGCGCGGCCAAAAAATTGCCGAAGTGCTGGCTGGCGATCCGGCATTCTTGCATTTTCAAGTTAGAGAAGGCACGCAAAGCGTTGATCCGGCAGGGTATTTAAACTAATTTATTTGAACTTTACATAAACTATCGGGAACTGTCCGGAGGGACAGTTTCACCGCCTGCCATATTTCATATATTTCGAGATATATGATACACTCACCTGAACACATAAACCTGTGTTCAGGAGGTAATCAATGCTTGATAAGCGTAAGTTCAAGGCAACCCGTCGCAACTTTCTGGCCCTGATGGCAGGATCGGCGGCTCTGGCCACGATGGCACAAAAAGCCAGCGCCGACAAAATAAAAACCAGCGCCCACATCGTCATTCTCGGGGCGGGAGCTGCCGGAACGGCAATGGCAAATCGGCTGGCAAATCGGCTGGATGGCGCCAAAATAACTATTGTGGACGGCCGCAAGGAGCATTGGTATCAGCCGGGCTTTACCCTGATTGCCACCGGGCTGAGACC
>CAYNXK010000055.1:0-11454 GCA_964401125.1 uncultured Aliiroseovarius sp. | reverse complement strand
ACTTCAGTCGTCAGAATCATCCGCGGGAACATCCGATATTTCGTCCAGAAACATCATCCGTGCCGTCATCGTCATCATCCAGCACATCATCGCCCAGATCTACATTGTCCGTATCGTCACCATCGGCATCGTCACCATCGGCAATGGTCTCAGATTCTTCTTCGGCCTTTTTGGCCTCACTGGCTTTATCGGCATTATCCGCAACCATTGTTCGTGTGGACTTGCCTGAATCCGAACTCACCACTTCGCCAGTATACGGGCTGATGGCGGGATTGGCATTCAGATCATAAAACCGTTTTCCGGTTGTCGTACAGACGCGCTTGACGCCCCATTCTTCCTTGGGCATGGATTACCCCTTTTGTTGCTTAGTGTATCATGCGAATTTGAGGCCAAGTGACATACCTCACGCGGGGTGTCAAAGGCTTTCACACAAGGCCACGTGATAGGGGGCGCCGGATGATGGTTAACAAACGTATTCTCAGGGGGCAGAAATGCCAAAACAACTGATTTTACCGGGCATACCTCCGATTGAGGTGGTCTTGCGCGTATCTGCCCGCGCCCAGCGCCTTTCCCTCAGAATCTCCCGGCTGGACGGGCGTGTCACCATGACCTTGCCGCGCGGCGTGCGCAGGCGCGAGGCCGAGAATTTCGCGCACGAACGTGAAACCTGGATTCGCCGCAACCTTGATGCCACCCCGGCACCCGAGCTGCCCCGCCCCGGCGGCAGCATTTTGTTTGCCGGACAATTGCATGAGCTTGTGATCACGGGCGGACGGGCTGCCGTGCTGGGCGAGGGTGTGATCCACCTGCCCGCCTCAAGCCCCGAAAGAACCGGGCCGCGCCTGGCGGCGCTCCTCAAGCACCACGCAAGGCTGAGGCTACATGAGGCAAGCCACCGCCATGCCAGCGCTTTGGGGCGAAATTTCAGCAGTATCAACCTGCGCGATACCCGCTCGCGCTGGGGCTCGTGTTCACATGAGGGGCGGCTGATGTATTCTTGGCGGCTGGTCATGGCCCCGCCCGATGTGCTGGATTATGTGGCGGCCCATGAAGTGGCGCATCTGGCCGAAATGAACCACTCGCCCGCCTATTGGGCCGGGGTGGAGAAACTCATGCCGGATTACAAAACGCCACGTGTCTGGCTACGCAAAAACGGTGGAATTTTGCACAAATACCGCTTCCGCGATTGACCTGAAGCTGGTTTGTGATCACAATCAAACCATGACAGCACAATCAGGCCCGCCATCACCCGCCACGACCCTCCCTGGCGACACTGCCAGCTCGGCCCATGAGCGGGTTTACCGCGCCCTGCGCAGCCGGGTAATGTATGGCGAAATCGCGCCGGGCACACCCCTAACCCTACGCGGAATTGGCCGCGAATTCGGCGTCTCCATGACCCCGGCGCGCGAAGCCGTGCGCCGGCTGGCGGCGGAAGGCGCGCTCACCCTGTCCCTGTCTGGCCGCATCAGCACACCAGAGCTCACCGGCGAACGCATTGAAGAACTGGCGGCCCTGCGCGGCTTGCTGGAACCGGAGCTGGCGGCCCGCGCCCTGCCCCGGGCCCACATGGCCCTAATCGACCGGCTGCGGGCGATCAATGTCAGCGTTGCGGAATGTGTCGCCAAACAGGATGCGGTTTGCTACCTGCGCCGAAATCTCGAATTTCACCGCATGATCTATCTGCGCGCCCAGGCCCCGGCGATGCTTGCCTTGGCCGAGACCGTCTGGTTGCAACTCGGCCCGACCATGCGGGTCTTGTACGAATCTCGCAAACGCACGGATTTGCAGCGCCATCACCGGGTTATCCTGTCGGCCCTTGCGGCAGGCGACGAGCCGGGGTTGCGCCTTGCGGTGCGCACAGATGTAACACAAGGCTTGAAAATGCTGGTGGGTTAACCCTGGCTGTAAAAGCGCCTGCGAAACCGCCCCAGAATCAGGCCCAGCAGCAGGGAGACCAGCAACCAGCCCCCGGCAAAGCCGATACCGGCAAAAATCAGCCCGTCAGTTGTAACCGGCATTGCCGGGCGGAAATCCTCCCAGGTGCGCCGTGCCAACTCCACATCACGAAAGCGCCAGACCTGCACCAGCCGCGCCAAAGGTTCGCTGCGCGAAAGCACCTGATAATCGGCGTCAAGTCGCTCATAGCGGTTGATATTGGCGGTCATGTTGCGGCGCAGATTATCCTGAAACTCAGACCCGCCAATCTGCGCCAGAGCCTCGTTGCGACTCAGGCCCGAAACCCGTGCCGTCAGGTCAAACGCGACTGTGACGGCACGCAATTCATCCACCGCCCCGGCCAAACGTTGCAGATATTGCTGCGAAAACTGCGGAAATTGCGAAAACGCTACAGCTCCGGCAATTCCTCCTGCCATGCTTAATGCTCGTATCACACTTACCTCTCTCAGGCACCTCTTACGGGTTGTTCATTACTGGCGATTCTGACCGATTGTTATCGTGCGGTCAAGAATGGTGCCCGTCAGGCGGCTCTTTGCCCTTCATCTTGGCCCAAATACTCCGGGGTGAGCGTTGAAGCCTTTCAACGTGAGGGGCTGGCCCCTCGCCGCCGCCCTCACCATGCTCAAAACGCTTTGTATAGCGCCCGGGAGCGAATTTTGGTCCTAAAACTCATGGAACATGCGCATAAATTCAAAGACTTATAGCCTGACGGCAGAATCAAAATAAGGTCGTCAGGCTATAGATTTCCTGCAGACGCGCCACCATCATTTCCGGCTTCAGCTCTTCGCTGATCCCGGTCCGGCGGCTTGTCAGCTCAACCACGCCGTTTTTCAGCCCCCTTGGCCCGACGGTAATACGCCATGGCAGGCCGATCAGGTCCATCGAGGCAAACTTGGGCCCCGCCCGCACCTCACGGTCATCATAAAGCGGCTCCAACCCGGCGGCGGTTATGGCCGCATAAAGGTCTTCGCAAGCCCGGTCAGTACCCGCATCACCCTGCTTGAGGTTGACAATGCCACAATGGAATGGCGTCACGCCCTCGGGCCAGATGATGCCATTATCATCGTGGCTGGCCTCAATGATGGCCCCCACAAGGCGGCTGATACCAATGCCGTGGCTGCCCATATGAACAGGCACATGTTCGCCTTTGTCATTGACTACATTTGCCCCCAGCGCCTCGGAATACTTGGTGCCAAAGTAAAATATCTGCCCCACTTCGATACCACGGCTGACCCGGCGGCGCTCTTCTGGCACCTCATTGAACAAGGCGGCATCGTGGGTCTCAAAGGTGCGCGCATAGGGCGTGGTCCACTCGCGCGCGATCAAGGCGCATTGATTCCAGTCCGTATAGTCGATTTCGCGGTCGCCCAGTTTCAGCCCGGTGATGGCGCTGTCATAAAACACCTCGCTTTCGCCAGTTTCGGCCAGCACCAGAAACTCGTGAGTGTCCTTGCCGCCAATCGGCCCACTGTCGGCGCGCATGGGAATTGCCTGCAGGCCCATACGTTCATAACTGCGCAGGTAGCTGACCATGTGACGGTTATAGGCGTGCAGCGCGTGCTCATAATCAATGTCAAAATTATAGCCGTCCTTCATGTAGAATTCACGGCCCCGCATGACGCCAAAACGTGGCCTGATTTCATCGCGGAATTTCCACTGTATCTGGTACAGCGTCAGCGGCAGGTCTTTGTAGCTACCCACATGTGAGCGAAAAATATCGGTCACCAACTCCTCGGCAGTGGGGGTAAACAGCATATCGCGCCCCTGCCGGTCTTTCATGCGCAGCATTTCTTCGCCGTAATCATCAAACCGCCCGCTCTCGCGCCACAGGTCGGCCGACTGAATGGCGGGCATAAGAATCGGCAAATGCCCGGCGCGCGCCTGTTCTTCATGCACGATGCGCTCGATTTTCTGTAGCACTTTCAGGCCCAGCGGCAGCCAGGAATATATCCCGGAGCTGGCCTGTTTTACCATCCCGGCGCGCAACATCAGCCGATGACTGACAATCTGCGCCTCGGCGGGGTCTTCCTTGAGAACGGGCATGAAATAACGGGAGAGGCGCATGATGCAGACCTTTTTCAGGTTTTGAGGACAAGCGCCCGTCTAGCGCCTGACGCCCCCCTGAGCAAGCACAGAGGTACTGCGGGCCTTGCAACAGGGCGCGCCATGGGCGATGTATCCCGAAAGGAGAACGCGCTATATGGGACTTCCGGTCAGCACACAGATGAAATACTGGGCAATTACCACAATCGGCTTGTTTGCGGTTCTGTGGTTTTTGGGCGATGTCATCCTGCCCTTTGTGATTGGTGCCACGATTGCCTATTTTCTCGACCCGGTGGCTGACCGGCTTGAGAAAATGGGCTTGTCCCGCGCCCTTGCAACCACAATCATCACCCTGTCAGCTTTGCTAACCCTTGTGGTCGTCGGACTGGCCATTGTGCCAACGCTGATTGAGCAGGCCGCAGCCCTGATAAATGTCGCCCCTACATTGTTTGGTGACCTGCAAGCTTTCCTGACCGAGCGCTTTCCCTCCCTGCTTGATGAAGAAAGTGCCATCTACCAATCCCTTGCCGGCCTTGGCAGCCAGATACAAGAACGCGGCGGCGCCCTTATCGGCACGGTACTCAGCTCGGCAATGAGCTTTGTCAACATATTGATATTGCTAATCATTGCACCAGTGGTGGCATTTTATATGCTGCTGGACTGGGATAAGATGGTGGCCAGAATAGATGAAATGCTGCCGCTTGACCACGCTCCCGCCATCCGCCGACTGGCGGGCGAAATCAACGCCACACTGGCCAGTTTCATCCGCGGCATGGGCACGGTCTGCCTGAGCCTTGGCGTTTATTATGCCATTGCCCTGATGCTGGTGGGGCTAAATTTCGGACTGGTGGTCGGGGCAATTGCCGGGCTGCTGACCTTCATTCCCTATGTGGGCGCGCTGATTGGCGGCGGCCTGGCCATTGGCCTCGCATTGTTTCAGTTCTGGGGCAGCGTTGAGGTGGTGGATGGCGACACGGTCACCTACGCCACCAACTGGTTTCGCATCGCGCTGGTTGCCGCCATCTTTGTGGCCGGCCAGATTGTCGAAGGCAACGTGCTGACCCCGAAACTGGTGGGCACCTCTGTTGGCCTCCACCCGGTTTGGCTGCTATTCGCCCTGTCGGCCTTTGGTGCTCTTTTTGGCTTTGTCGGCATGCTGGTGGCGGTGCCGGTTGCTGCTTCTATCGGCGTTGTCGCACGGTTTTTCATGGGGCATTACAAGAGCGGGTTATTGTATCAGGGTGTGGCCGGAACTTCCGAAGATGAAGCCGAAGGTGCTGGCGAGGCCCGTGAAAAGTAATGCCACAGCAACTGACTTTTGAGCTGCCGGTAGTAACAAACCGCTCTCGGGGTGATTATTTCGTATCCCAATCCAACGGTTTGGCCTTCAAAACGGTCGAAAACCGGGCCGCTTGGCCGGGGCGCAAGCTGGTTCTGATTGGGGCAGACGGCACCGGAAAAACCCACCTGGCCCATATCTGGGCCGAGGCTGCGGAAGCGCAGATCATTGCCGCAGATAGCCTGAACGAATTTGAAACCGCTGCGCTTTCCCGCCTACAGGCCGGAGCCAATGTCGTAGTTGACGGGGCCGACCTTGTGGCAGGAAATGCCAAGGCTGAGGCCGCGCTTTTCCATTTGCATAATCTGGTACTGGCCGAGGGCGGCAGCCTGCTGCTTACCGCCCGCAAGCCACCGCGCGACTGGGGGCTGGCCCTGCCTGACCTCCTGAGCCGCCTGAATGCCTGCGCCATTGCCACCCTTGAATCACCAGATGACGCGCTGCTGTCCATGGTGCTCATCAAGCTATTTTCTGACCGCCAAATCAGCGTCAGCCCGGCGTTGATTACTTACCTGTCAAGACGCATGGACCGCTCGCTGGCAGCGGCGGGCGAGCTGGTCAGTAGGCTCGACAAGGCGGCACTGGCCGAGGGCCGCGCCATCAGCCGCAGCTTCGCTGCCGAAATCTTGGATGAAGATAGTGAAAACAAGGCCTAACATCATCTTGTTGATCCGTAATTGAATGCCTATATCGGGATCATGACTCAAACTGATTTTTTGCATTCCGATTTTCCCGCCGCCCGTAGCCTGCCCGCCGAGGACATTGCCGGGCCAAAGCGTTTTTTCAACCGCGAGCTTAGCTGGCTTGGCTTTAACTGGCGCGTGCTGGAAGAAGCTGAAAACAAGCGTGTGCCGCTGCTGGAGCGGCTCAGGTTCCTGTCGATATCGGCCACCAATTTGGACGAATTCTACACGGTGCGCGTGGCGGGCCTACGCGAATTGGTGCGCGAAGGCGTGACCACACCGGCCGCCGATGGGCTGACCCCGGCCGAGCAACTGCTTTTGATCAATGACGATGCTCGCCGCCTGATGGCACGCCAGCAAGAAACCTTTGATTTGATTTCCAGAGAAATGCAGTCCGCCGGCATTTCTCTTTGCACCCCGGACACTCTTACAGCGGATGACCGCACCTTCCTTGATCAGGTTTTTCTGACACAGGTTTTCCCGGTTCTGTCACCGTTGGCGGTGGACCCGGCGCACCCCTTCCCGTTCATTCCCAACGAAGGCTTTTCTCTGGCCCTGCAACTGGGACGTCAGAGCGATGGGCGCAAATTGCAGGCACTTTTGCCGATTCCGCATCAGATTGACCGCTTCATTCACCTACCCGACATTGACGGCGTGGCCCGCTTTCTGCCACTGGAAGACCTGCTGCTGGAATATATCGGCAGCCTATTTCCCGGCTATGAAATCAAGGGTTACTGCGCTTTCCGTATCCTGCGCGACAGCGATCTTGAGCTTGAAGAGGAAGCCGAGGATCTGGTGCGCGAATTTGAAGTTGCCCTGAAGCGACGGCGGCGTGGTGAGGTGGTGCGGCTGAAAATCACCAAAGATGCCCCCATCAGCCTGTTGAAAATGATTAAGCGCGAATTGCGGGTCACCGACGACGAAATTATTGAGATTGACGGCATGATTGGCATGGCCGACCTAAGCGAGCTGGTGCTGGATGAGCGCCCGGATCTGCTTTGGCCCACTTTCACCAGCCGCGTGCCGGAACGAGTGCAGGACCATGATGGCGACATCTTTGCTGCGATCCGGAAAAAAGACATGCTGTTGCATCACCCTTACGAGAGCTTTGACCTTGTGGTGCAATTTCTCAACCAGGCGGCGCGTGACCCGAATGTGGTTGCAATCAAGCAGACGCTTTACCGCACCTCGCGCGACAGCCCGATTGTTACCGCCCTTTGTGAAGCTGCCGAAATGGGCAAATCCGTCACCGCGTTGGTTGAGTTGAAGGCCCGTTTTGACGAGGCTGCCAATATCTTGCAATCTCGCCGCCTGGAGCGTGCCGGGGCGACCGTGGTTTACGGCTTCATCAACTACAAGACCCACGCCAAAATCTCGACAGTGGTGCGCCGTGAGGGTGCCAAGTTGGTGACATATACCCACTTTGGCACCGGCAATTACCACCCCATCACAGCACGGATATATACCGACCTGAGCCTGTTCACCTGTGATGTGGATCTTGGGCGCGACGCAACAAAAGTGTTCAACTACATCTCGGGCTATGCGCCGCCGGACACTTTAAAAAATTTGGCAATTTCGCCCCTGACCCTGAAGAAGACCCTGCTTGAGCGCATTGCCCAGGAAGGTGAGCTAGCCGAAGCCGGCAAGCCTGCGGTGATCTGGGCCAAAATGAACTCGCTGGTTGAGGAAGACGTGATTGACGCGCTGTATGCCGCCAGCCAGAAGGGCGTGAAAATATCACTGGTGGTGCGTGGCATCTGCGCGTTGCGGCCCGGTATCAAGGGCCTCAGCGACAATATCAGGGTCAAATCCATCGTCGGGCGGTTTTTGGAGCATTCGCGCATTGTCTGCTTTGGTGCAGGCTACGGCCTGCCCTCAAAAAAGGCGCGGGTCTATATTTCATCGGCCGACTGGATGGGGCGCAATCTTAACCGGCGGGTGGAAACTCTGGTTGAGATCAAGAACCACACAGTCAAGGCCCAGATCATAAGCCAGATCATGGCCGCCAATATGGCAGATGTGGCGCAAAGCTGGGTAATGGCCCCGGATGGCAGCTTCACCCGCCCTGATCTCAGCGAGATTGAGGCCCCGTTTTCCTGCCACCGTTTTTTCATGGAATACCCCTCCCTGTCCGGGCGTGGCTCGGCAGGTGCCAAGGACGTGCCGGAATTGACTCATTCCCGGGATTGATTTTCGACTGGCAGGCGGGCAATCTGGAGTGCATAGCGGGGGCCAGCCCCCGCACCCCCGGAGTATTTGGGCCAAGATGAAGGACAGGGTATGGATGCACGCGAATCCGGTGAAAACTGGGGGGCCTTTGGGCGACCATTATTTGAAGACCCCTCGGCGCGGGCGCTGTCACGGGTTGGGGTGGTTGATGTCGGCTCCAACTCGGTGCGTCTCGTCGTGTTTGACGGGGCCGCCCGCTCGCCCGCCTATTTCTTCAATGAGAAAATCCTCTGCGGCCTTGGCGCAGGCCTTGGTGAAAGCGGCCGTCTGAACCCGAAGGGGCGCGCCCGCGCCTTGGCTGCGATAAAACGCTTCCAGCTTCTGGCAGAAGGTATGCGCCTGCCACCGCTGACGGCTGTTGCCACCGCTGCGGTGCGCGACGCCGAAGACGGGCCGGATTTTTGCGCCGAGGTTTTGCGCAGAACAGGTCTCAGCCTCTATGTGATTGATGGCGAGGAAGAAGCTCGGCTCTCAGCGCAGGGTGTGCTTTTGGGCTGGCCCGATGCCGAGGGGCTGGTCTGCGATATAGGTGGCTCGTCCATGGAGCTGGCAGAGGTTTCCGGCGGCGAAGTGGGGCGGCGCGTCACCTCGGCTCTGGGACCACTCAAGTTGGCCGGCATTCCTGGTGGCAAGGCCGGGTTGCAGCGCCATATCGCGGCAATCATTGATGGGCTGGCGGCAAAGATGGGCACTGATCACCAGCGGCTATTTCTGGTAGGCGGCTCGTGGCGGGCCATAGCCCGGCTCGACATGCTGCGCCGTGCCTACCCGCTGACCGTGCTGCATGAATATCGCATGAGTCCAAGGCAATTGGCGACAACCCTGAAGTGGATATCCCAGGAAGATCTTAGCGCATTGCGGCTGCAAACCGGAACCTCACCAGAGCGCATGAATCTGGTCCCCGTGGCAGCGCTGGTTTTGAAAGCTATGCTGCGCCGGTTCCGGCCGCGTGAAATTGCGGTCTCGTCCTATGGTATCCGCGAGGGCATGCTTTATGAGCAAATGCCCGACCGTTTGCGTCGGCGCGACCCGCTGATCGAAGCCTGCCGTTTCGCCGAACAGCGCGGTGCACGTATGCCCGGCTTCGGCAAGACGTTATTTGACTTCATCACACCGCTCTACAAATCAGCGCGCCCGGCTGAGCAGCGCATTATCAAAGCCGCCTGCCTGCTGCATGATGTCAGCTGGCGGGCGCATCCCGATTTTCGCCATGAAGTATGTTTTGACGTGGTTACCCGTGCTAATCTGGGCGGCCTGACCCATGAGCAAAGGGTGTTTCTGGGCCTGGCCCTGCTGCATCGCTACAAGAACAACCACGGGGGCAGCCGCCATGAACCTTTGTTCGCAATCCTGACAGAACAAGACAAACACCGGGCTGAAATTTTGGGCAAGGCCATGCGTTTCGGAGCGATGTTTACTGTCCAAAACCCCACGGAAAAGGCCGAACTGCGTTGGTTTCCGAAAAAGCGCGAGCTTTATCTACGTATCAGAAAAGAAGCCCGTGACCTGTACGGCGAAGTTGCCGAAACCCGATTTTCAGCCCTTGCAGTGGCGCTGGGTGCAAAAGAATTTGTCCGGGTGCTTAATTAAAGCGTTTTAACTTAAACCTGAGCTGCAGGAATAAACCGAAGCGCTTTAATATCTGGCACCATCAAATCTCAATATCGCCATTTTCCAGCAGCAGCGGCTCCTTCCGGCGGATGATGATATCACCGTTCGGCAACACCTCCGGTGCATGATAAAGTGTAAAATCATTGAGCATTTCCACCAATTGCCCCCAGCCTTCCGCCGCTGGTTCCAGATGTTGCAAAAGGCCGCGCAGGATTAGCCTCGTGCCTTCGCTAAGTAATTCTGCGCCTTCAGAAAAACCGCCCGGCTCATCTTGAGTCACGGCCGGTACGGGCACCAGGGCCAGAGCGCTACATAGGATCACTGTCTTGAACATGAAATACATATAAGGCCTTAATTCTGTTTTTCAAATATCGAGGTCAACAGAGACCGGAAAATGGTCAGATGCGGCCAGAAGTGCTGCGCGCAATTTTGCCGTCCCGGCGCAAACCGGATCATCAAACGGGTGCCAGATACGCCATTTCGGGGCGCATTCGCACAAATCTAGCGAGAGCATGATGTAATCAAGCAGAACCTCAAGGTAGAGCTTTTGTTCGTTCTGCCAGAACCGGGCGGTCGTAGGCCATGCGGCTGTCTGGCGGCTGAGGGCCATTTGCGCATGCGGGTCAAACAGCTTTTCCTTGCTGCTTTCACCTGAATTGCTTTTACTTGCGCCACCTTCCCCCAAAACCACCTCAACCCCCGACTGGCCAAACAGCTTTTCATATTCGTCCAGCCCCGGCCCATCATTGAAATCACCCAGCACGATCAGAGAATCACCCACCGCTAAATGTTGTTCCACCCGTTGCCGGAGCCAGATACATTGTGCCATCTGTTTGCGCCGGTTCTGAATGGAAATGCGCCTGACTTCATGCTCATTTTTGGCCCCGTGCGGTGCTTTTGATTTCCCATGCACCCCGATCAGACGTAGGCGCGCGCCTGTTTCAAGCACGGTCATCTCCACCTCCAACGGCGGCTTGGAAAAGCGGGTCAGCTCAGGTTGGCTATCAACATCCGCATCCCAGCGAAATACCCCGTCAAAGCGCGGCGCATCGGCAGAGCCTGCCTTGCCGGTCTTGGCTCCTAACGGATCATGGCGCACTTTGAGCACATCCGGGTTATAAAGCAGGGCAATTTCTTGCTGGGTATCATTGCGAAACCCCAACAGGGCCTTGCGCGCCCGCAACCCGTATTCATGCGAGAAATTTTCGAGAGCCTTCACCGTGCTGCGCCGGCGGTTGTCGTCCGGGGCCTCGACTACCAGCACCGCATCGGCATCCAGTGCGGTAAAAACTACGGCCAAAGCCGCCAATTGATCGGCGCGCTTAACATCGTGGCGACCTGACCAGCCGTCATCCGCCAACAGCCTGCCATGATTATCAAAAACCGAGTTGAACCACTCTACATTGTAGGTGGCTATGCGCATGTCACACTTGCCCTTCTCTGATCTCTTCCCAGGCGCGGTTAATGGCAATCAGACGTTTCTCTGCAAGCTTCACCGCCTCTATTGGCACCCCCCGCGCAATCATCCTATCCGGGTGGCTTTCACGCACTTCAGCCTTCCATACAGCACGTATTTCATCATGGCTGGCATCG
>CAYNXK010000054.1:0-11778 GCA_964401125.1 uncultured Aliiroseovarius sp. | reverse complement strand
CTTGCCCCTGACGCCGGGTTCTTCAAAGACCGTGAAGCACAGGAGTGGCAGGAGACCATAGCCCGCAGAAACAAGGCGCTTCAGAGCATTCAGAATCAGCCTGTGGGCGACTTTCCTGCGTCAATTTAGATTTAAGCCGCACTTGCCTATTACTCCGCCAGTTTGTACCCAGAGAGATGAACGAATTGCAGGGGTGTCATGGCCGAATCTGATCCGAAAACTCTGGTTTCCACCGACTGGCTTGCAAGCCACCTGAACGACCCGGATCTGCGTCTGCTTGATGCCTCGTGGTATTTGCCGGAGGACGAGCGCGACCCGAAGGCCGAGTATGGGGCGGCGCATATTCCCGGCGCGCGCTTCTTTGACATTGACGAAATTGCCGACCTGCGTTCAGACCTGCCGCATATGGTGCCGCCGCCTGAAAAATTCATGTCCCGCCTGCGTGCCATGGGGGTGGGGGATGGCCATCAGGTGGTGGTCTATGACGGGGCCGGGCTGCTTTCGGCGGCGCGGGTCTGGTGGTTGTTTCGCCTGATGGGCCAGCCCAACATTGCGGTGCTGGACGGTGGTTTGCCCAAATGGCTTGCCGAGGGTCGCGGGTCTGAAGACCTGCCGCCAGTGGTGCGCGACCGCCATATGAGCGTGCGGCGTCAGGCCCATATGCTGCGAGATGTCACTCATGTTGCCGCCGCCTCCAAACTGGGTGATCACGAAATTCTTGATGCCCGTCCGGCCGGGCGCTTTGCCGGCATTGACCCCGAGCCGCGTGAGGGCTTGCGTCAGGGCCACATTCCCGGCTCAAAAAACCTGCCCCATACCGCCCTACTGAATGGGAACGGCACCCTAAAAGATGTGGCCGGGCTGCGGGCGGCCTTTGATGCGGCCGGGGCCGACCTGAGTAGGCCCATCATCGCCACCTGTGGTTCAGGCATCACCGCCTGTATCATTGATCTTGCCCTTGAACGCCTCGGCCACACCCGCCATGCTGTCTATGATGGCTCCTGGGCGGAATGGGGCATGTATAATGACCTTCATATCAAAACCGGAGACAGCCATGCTTGAACATCTGAACACGCAACCGCAAGATAAAATCATGGCGCTGATGAAGATGTACCGCGAGGACAAGCGCCGCGACAAAATTGATTTGGGCGTCGGGGTCTATAAAGACGCCTCGGGCCTGACCCCGATCATGCGCACGGTAAGGAAGGCCGGGAAAATGCTCTGGGATGCCGAGACCACCAAGGCCTATACCGGCATTGCCGGTGATCCGGCTTTTGGCGCGGCTCTGTCGGGGCTTATTCTTGATGATGCCGTGCCCGGCGAGCGCCTGTCTATGACCGGTCAGCCCGGTGGCACAGGGGCTATTCACCAAGCACTTGAACTGGTGAAAATGGCCAACCCGGACGCCACCATCTGGATATCCAACCCGACTTGGCCCAACCACCCCTCAATCATCCGCCACCTTGGCCTCGCCATGGCCGAATACCGCTATTTCGATGCCGAAAGCCGGGGCGTTGATTTTGACGGGCTGATGGCCGATCTGGCCGGAGCAAAAAAGGGCGATGTGGTGCTGCTGCATGGCTGTTGCCACAACCCGACCGGTGCCAACCTGACCCTGCCCCAGTGGCGCGAAGTGGTGACCTTGCTGGAGAAAACCGGAGCCACACCGCTGGTAGACATCGCCTATCAGGGCTTTGGTGACGGGCTGGAAGAAGACGCCGCCGCCACACGCCTTATTGCGTCGTCCCTGCCCGAATGCCTGATTGCAGCCTCATGCTCGAAGAATTTTGGCATTTACCGTGAGCGTACCGGGCTATTGATCGCGGTCTCGGACAACGCTGCCGCGTCCAGCCTTACCCAGCAGAATCTGACCTACCTGAACCGGCAGAACTTCTCGTTTCCGCCCGATCACGGTGCCCGGCTGGTAACAATGATCCTTGAGGATAAAGAACTGCGCGCCGATTGGGCCAGCGAGTTGGAAGAGGTGCGCCTTGGCATGCTGACCTTGCGTGAAAGTCTGGCGGACGCACTTGGCCGCGCCACCGGCTCTGACCGTTTTGACTTTATTGCCGAGCATCGCGGCATGTTCTCGCGCCTAGGTGCCAGCCCTGAAAAGGTCGAGGAGTTGCGCACAAAACACGGCATCTACATGATCGGTGATAGCCGCATGAACATTGCCGGGCTGAACGCCAAAACCATTCCGGTGCTGGCGGAGGCGATTGCCGAGGTGGGTGTCTGATCAAATTAGGTCGGAAACCGAAAACTCATAGGATTTGCCAAAGCCACCATTCATTGCCGCTTTGATGATTTCAAAGCGCACGAACGAGAAGTCTGCAAAGTCGATATAGAGCTTGGATTTTGGGTGGCTGGCAAGGTAATGCGCCCGGATTTCTGCGTGATTATCCAGGTCACGCGCCAGAAACTCGACCCGGCATTGCAGTGAAATACGCGGATGCGTCAGTGGGTCACCCTTGGCCCCCGGCTCGCCCAACAAAAGGGCGCAGACCGGGTTTTCCCGTAGGGCTTTGGTGTGATTAGACAAATCAGAAATAAGTGACATCGGCGTGCCGTCCGCCAAGGTGCCTATGGCAATCCGGCTGACAACCGGGGTGTTTGTTTCCGGGTCCAAAAACCCCAAAGCACCAAATTCAGCGTTATTTATCAGCCCCTTGGCCATGGAAATGGCTTCGTCATCCGTAGGGCGAATCAGCGGTGTGTTGCGGGTCATGTTTTGTGGCCTCTTGCGTTTGATTGCGGAATATGCGCGCCTATGCTTCCAGTTTTTAGGTATAAATAACCCTGCCAGCAAGGAGCTTAGAGTCGCATCAATGGCAGGCCATTGCTGCCGCGAAACCAGTTTCCGGCGACAGCCCGGCAAGTGCATGTGCTTGCAGTTGGTCAGTCTCAAGGCGCACAGCCATCACCTTTTGCCAATTCCCTGAAGCCACGATCATCTCTAGGCCAGTTCCGCAATCACGCAAGCCACCCGAGATGAAGTCCTCGCCGATCCGGTGGTTACTTAGCCCGCCCAGTTCGGCCACCGGCGTTAGCCCCTGCGCGCTAAGCCGCCAGACGCGCAGAGTTTTCGCCAGATGTGGTCGGTCGATATAGGCAATCTCAATCGCCCCGTCGCCGTCCAGGTCACCAGCGCCAATAGGGGCCAGCCAGCGGTTTGGCTGACCAATAAAAGGCGTTGCCGCGTGCAGGCCGCTTGCATCATAAAGCGCCAGCCGTGCGCCCACTGCGAGGTCGCTTTCTACCACCATGACCAGAGAATGGCCTTCATTTCCAGTGATCAGGCGTGGCGCAATATCCTCAAACACTCGGTTTTCAGGTAAGCGGATGGTGATTGTTTCAATCAGGGTGCCTTCGCAGCCAAAGCACTTGTCAACGGTCAGAACCAAGGCGCCCCATTCCACCGCATCGCCCAATACGCCGTGCGCGTAGCGGGTGGTTGGCTCGGAATATTCGGCAGCAATGATGATATCTGGCGGGGTGGCGTTAGCCGGGGTGGTAAGCAGCAGCAAAAAGGCTACCACACGCCACATCAGATTTGCTTTTCTGGCATATGCACAACCAGCCCGTCCAGCGCATCAGTCACTTTAATCTGGCAGGTCAGGCGCGAGCGCTCCGGGTCCGGCTCATAGGCGAAATCGAGCATGTCTTCTTCCATCGCATCCATGGCGGGCAGTTTTGCAACCCAATCTTTGCTCACATAAACATGGCAGGTAGAGCAAGCACAGGCACCGCCGCAATCGGCCTCGATACCCGGCACATTATTGTCACGCGCCCCCTCCATCACGGTCAGTCCATGGGCCACATTCACCACATGCTCCATGCCGCTAAACTCGATATAAGTGATTTTGGCCATCCAGCGCCTCCGTTCAGACTTTCCCGGCTTGTAACGAAGCTGCCGCCAAGCCGCCAGCCTGATTTTGATGCTAAAAATCACTGTTGCGTGCGCAGCCCATTGTTTGGGGCCCTATTCTCTAGGATCAGTCGGAAAAACCGGCTATGTATTGCCAAACGGTCCCAAGAGATCTGATGAGCAGCATGATGTATATTTTTAAACCCCTTGGCCTTGCCGCCATTGCCAGCCTTGTTTTGCTTGGGTGCAACGCTGGCTCTGAACCTGTTGTGCTGAACCAGACCACGCTGATTACCACTCCCGGTGAAGGCCCGCCCGATGCCCGCCCCGGCGCATGTTACGGCAAAGACATGACCCCGGCCGTGGTTGAGGTGATAACCGTGCAAGTGCTTTTACAACCTGCCAAAATCGCCCCTGACGGTGCCATTATGCGCCCGCCATCTTATAAAACTTCAAGCTATCAGAACATCATTCAAGAGCGCCGTGAGTTCTTTTTTGAGGTGCCCTGCGCCGATGTGCTGACCCGCGATTTCATTGCCTCGCTGCAACGCGCCCTGAAAGCCCGGCAGCTTTATCGCGGCACTCTGAGCGGGGTGATGGATGCGCGAACCCGCCGCGCCATTCGTAAATTTCAAATTCCAAACGGGTTGAATAGCGATATTCTGACACTGGACACGGCCCGCAGCCTGGGGCTGGTTGCCTATGGTTGGGGCGCTGATGCCGGGTAGTTGGGCCTGCCAAAAAGCGAAAAGCCCCCGGCACAAGGCAAGAGGCTTTTCTTTCACAGGTATTAGGCCAAGGGACTGGCCGGGGAAGAAGGGGGTTGTCTTTAATAAAGGGATTAAAAAATCTGGGTGATCTGGCTAGCGATCCAGAGGGAGACCGGGTCGGCCTGCATAATCCAGGCCCCGAATTGCTCAACCACGTTTCCGTCGGCAATTTTAGCTACCCGGAAATTGTAGGTGCCTTCACCAAGCTGAGCCAGCAGAGCGCCTTTGAACACCAGAAATATGGTGATCGTCACCATCAAGCCGCGCCAAGGGAAGCCAAGCTGCCGGCGGCGTTGTGGCATCGGCACCAGCATACCATCTTTTTCAATCAGGCGCACATAGCCCCGTGAAAGTTTCTGATGCCTGCGATTGATCTGGCGCAGCCGGCTGTTAAATCTGACGTCGTTGGCATCTGCCATCTCCGCCTCCTCTCTATCGACCCCCACCGATTAAGAACAATGACAAATTGTAGGCAAATTGCGGCACAAATGTGGCAAAGAGCCGGAAACAAACTGTTTCGCCCTACTTTGGTCAAATTCTCCGGAGAGTCAAAGTCGTCCAGTCAACAATTTGCTGTTTTTCAGTAAGATTGAAGCCATTTTGGCAATAAATCGCGATAATTTCATCTGCCTGAGCATTCAAAAGGCCCGAAAGTATGGCATAGCCGTTCGTTGCGACAGAATCAGCCATATCAGGGGCAAGAGCCGCCAGCGGCCCCTTCAGAATATTGGCAAAGACCAGATCAAAGGGGGCCGCCGCCTGCAATGTTTCATGGCCAAACCCGGCGGCTTCAAGGCAAATCACCCGTCCCTCTAGGCCGTTTGCCGCTACATTTGTCCGCGCCACATCAATTGCAACTTGGTCAATGTCGCTGGCCAGAACCGAGGTGATACCCGGCCAGACACGCGCCGCCGCCATGGCCAGAACCGCGGTTCCGCAGCCAATATCCACCACACTTTTTGCCTCAAAGCCGCCAGAGGCTAGCCGGTCCAGCGCCGCCAGGCAGCCCAGCGTGGTGCCGTGGTGGCCGGTGCCAAAGGCCATGGCCGCCTCGATCAGCAAGGGCACCTTGCCTGCGGGCACCCGGTCTACATCATGGCTGCCATACACGAAAAATCGCCCGGTCTCGACGGGAGAAAGTTCGCGCTTCACATGTGCCACCCAGTCGGTTTCGGGCAATTGGGAAATCACAAAATCCGCTGCCCCGTGCAGCACCACCAGTAAAGCCAGCCCGGCAATGTCAGGGGCCTCTATGAAATAGCCGCCAACCTCCCACAGACCCGAGCCATCCTCGATCTCAAAAACCCCGATGCCGGTGGGTGCCGGCAAAAGCCGCTCCATGGCCGCCCCCAAGGACTCGGCGGCGCTTTGCCCTTTCAGAGTTGTCAGGGCGGTCCATGTGATCATGTTTGTGCCCCGTCACTGATGCCCAGCTGGGTTTTCAGCGCCCCAAGCAAGTCGCGCTCCTGCACACCCCAATTTGCGGCCCGGGCCCGAAACAAGGTGGCTTGGCTTTTATGCACTGGCGCGCCCGCGAGTATTTTCAGATGGTTGTCGCGCAGGGTTTCGCCGGTTGAGGTGATGTCGGCAATGGCCTCGGCGGTTTCGTTTTTGATACTGCCCTCGGTGGCGCCCTGAGAGTCAACCAGCTGGTAATCGGCTACGCCGTGGGCGCGCAGATGCTCGCGGATAAGGCGGTGATATTTGGTGGCAATGCGCATGCGGAACCCGTGATGCGCCCGAAAAGCCGCCGCCGCCGCATCAAGATCATCAAGGTTGCTGACGTCAACCCAGGCCTGCGGCACGGCAATAATCAGATCGGCATGGCCAAAGCCAAGTGGTGCGATTTCGGCTACTTTTTGCGGCCAGTGGCTAAGCTTTTCGCGCAGGAGGTCCGAGCCGGTAACGCCCAGATGAATACGCCCTGCCGCCAGTTCGCGGGGAATTTCGCCGGCAGAAAGCAGGACCAGTTCAAGCCCGTCAAAACCCGGCGCGGCGGCAGAATATTCGCGCGCGGCACCGGTGCGGGTAAGGGCCACACCACGCGTGCTGAACCAGTCAAAGGTCTTCTCCATCAGGCGGCCCTTTGAGGGCAGGCCCAGCTTGATACTCATGCGGCGCTCCCCCCGTATATTTCCAGCACCAGTGCTGGCCGCACGACCCCGCCCACTGCCGGAATGGAGCGTTCCGGTTTTTGCCCTCGTCCTAATACCTTGGTCAGCGCATCATAACGTCCGCCGCTGGCCACTGGCGGCAGGTCAGGGCGTGCTTCGGCGTAAAAGCCAAAAACAAAGCCGTCATAATATTCCATCGTGGTGCGACCGTAACTGCCCTCGAAATCCAGTTCAGCCACATTTACCCCGCGCGCCGCCAGTGCTTCGCAACGGGCTTCAAGGCGCTGAACTGCCGGGGTAATGGCGGGCATATCGACCGCAAAGTCACTGAGATGCGCCAGCACATTTTCCGTGGTTTCGCGCAGGTTCAGAATATCGTCCAGCAACTCGACTTCCTGACGTGAAATTTTTGGCGCGGCGGCGTCTGCACGCAGGGCGTCTACGCGCGCGTCAATCTCAGCTTGAGAGCGTAAACCGATCAGCGGTGCCGTAGTTTTACCGCCGCCCTCGGCCAATAACTTGTTACGGCTGGCAGGCGCGGATATGCGGCCCGAAAAGCGCTCCAGCAAAGCCCGAAACCTCTGCGGCCGCCAAATATGGCGCAACAAGGCCGCCTTGCGCGCCTCGGTGGTTTTCAGCCCCTTGACTGCCGCCAGCAGGATGCCAAGGTCGCCAGTTGCCGCCCGCAGGCCCATGGGGGCCAGAAGTGCGTGAAAAAGCGCAAAAACCTCGGCATCGGCAGCAGCTATGTCGCTGCCGTCAAACAGCTCGTAGCCCACCTGAGTATATTCAGTCGGGCGCGCCGCCTCTTCCTGGGCCCGAAACACCGTGCCGGCATAAGCGTAACGCGCAGGCTCCGTGCCACCATCCATATGCATGCGCACCACTGGCATGGTGAAATCGGGCCTGAGCATGGCCTCGCCCAGCACCGGGTCATGGGTGGTGAAGGCGCGCGCCCGGATGTCCTCGCCATAAAGATCAAGCAGAATGTCGGCAGGTTGCAGAATATCAGCCTCGACCCTGAGCGCGCCGTGGCTTTCAAAATGCTGCAATAGCCGCGCTGCCTCTGTGCGTATGGCAGGCGTGTCAGGCATCTGATACGCCGCCTGTGCCACGCAGTATTTTCTGCACTTCAGCCACCATGTCGGCGCGCTTCACCTCATATTGCGAGGGCCGCGCCTGCCATTCCTTCAGGCTGGCATTTTCGGCAATCTTTGCCCCCAGGATCAAGTCTTTGACCTGCACCACGCCTTTGGCATGCTCGTCCGCGCCCTCGATTATCGCCACGGGAGAAGCGCGTTTATCCGCATATTTCAACTGGTTACCAAAGTTTTTTGGGTTACCCAGATAGACCTCGGCGCGCATACCCGCTGCGCGCAGCTCACTTGCCATGGCAAGGTAGTCGGCCATGCGGGCGCGGTCCATCACCGTCACCACCACCGGGCCATGCATTTCGGCGTTGATCCGCCCCTTGGCCATGAGGGCTGCCAGCAGCCGGTCAACCCCGATCGAAACACCGGTGGCTGGTACTGCCTGCCCGGTGAAACGCTTGACCAGATCATCATAGCGCCCGCCACCGGCAACCGAGCCAAACTGCCGCTTGCGGCCCTTTTCGTCCAGAATATCAAAGGTCAGTTCGGCCTCATAAACCGGCCCGGTATAATAGCCAAGACCACGCACCACGGAGGGGTCAATCTCGATCCGGTCGGGGCCGTAACCCTGTTGTGCCAACAATTCTGCAATGGTCTCAAGCTCGGCAATGCCTTCCAGCCCAACCGCTGACTGGCCCACGGCCTGGCGCAGATTGGCCAGCGTTGCTGCCGCATCTTCCCCTTTGGAGGTCAGAAATTCAATCACCGGCCCGGCCTGCGCCTCAGCCAGCCCAGCACCGTCAATATAAGCGCCCGAGGCATCCAAGCGCCCCTTGCCCAGAAGGGCGCGTACGCCTTTCTCGCCAACCTTGTCGAACTTGTCGATAATGCGCAAAACAGCGGCGCGCATAAGGCCCTCTTCCAGCCCCATCACCTCAAGCACACCGTTCAGAACTTTGCGGTCATTCAGGCGAATGATGTAATCACCGCGTGGGATGCCCACGGCCTCCAGCGTGTCGGCCAGCAGGGCGCAAATCTCGGCATCTGCCGCCATGGAGGCACTGCCAACCGTGTCAGCATCACATTGATAAAATTGACGAAATCTCCCAGGACCGGGCTTTTCATTACGCCAAACCGGGCCGATGGCATAACGCCTATAGGGGCTGGGCAGCTCATTGCGGTGCTGGGCAAAAACCCGCGCCAGCGGTGCTGTCAGATCATAGCGCAGCGCCAGCCAGTCTTTTTCATCCTCCTGCCAGGCAAACACCCCCTCATTGGGGCGCTCAATGTCCGGCAGGAACTTTCCCAGCGCCTCGACGGTTTCAACTGCCGGGCTTTCCAGCGCATCAAAGCCATGGGCATGAAACAACACCGCAATTTGATCGAGCATCTGCTTGCGTCTTTCAACCTCGGCACCAAAATAATCACGAAACCCTTTTGGGGTCTCGGCTTTGGGGCGGGGCTGCTTCTTTTGCTTTACCATGGGTGTTTCCGCTTTCTTCACTTAACACGCGCGGTCTAGCGGATGGGGCAGGCCGGGGCAAGCAAAGGGGTTTGAAACCGGGAAATAGTCGCGTAAGAAAACAGCATGGAAAATTCCCGAGTCACTGAGCGAGTCCCCGAGCGAGTCACTGAGCTTGAAGAAAGCATTGCCCATCTCAGCCGCACGGTTGAAGAATTGTCAGACGTGGTGGCCCGCCAGGATCGGGTGCTAGACAAGCTGGGCCGGCAGGTTGCAATGCTGATGAGCCGCGAGGCTGAGCGCGAAATTGATGCCGGTGGGGCAGATGGGGCAGGTGGATTGATGCCACTAGACGACCAAAAACCACCACATTGGTGAATGCGCCGCTTCACACTTCCTCAACGTCCACTACCCCCGGCAATGATTTCAGCGCGCTCTTGATCTGTGGGTTCAGGGCAAATTCTCGCCCCAGATCCATTTCAACCTCTCCGGGCAGACTGGCATCAAGCAGGCACAGGCTGATCACACCGGGGCGCGCATTTTTCACTGCCTCGCCGGTGCGTGCCAAAAGTGTAACAATCGAAGTCAGCGCTTCCTCTCGATCGACATATACCTTCAGCGCCATACCGCCCGCATCGGCGACCACCGTATCAATGGGTGCCACCGAACGCACCAGAAGCTTCAGCTGATCGGCTTCCATCGAGGCTTCAACTCCGATAACCACATTAACGCCCACCTCAAGATGCTCGCGGTATTTTTCCAGCACGTCCGAAAACAGCGTTACCTCAAAAAGCCCGGTCGGGTCTGAAAGCTGCACAAATGCATAGCGATTACCGCGCGCTGATTTGCGCTCCTGCCGGCCAGAAATCACCCCAGCCATGCGGCCTACCACGGGTGTGCGCTCAACCGCTTGGCGCATCTCGGCCAAGGTCATCACATCCTTGCGTTTCAACGCGGGCAGGTAGTCATCCAGCGGGTGGCCAGACAAGTAAAACCCGATCGCTTTATGCTCCTCGGACAGCCGCTCACCCGGTAGCCAGTCTTCAGCCGGGTTAAGCCGTGGCTCGGGCAGATCATCGCCCGCCTCGCCAAATAGTGACACCTGATTGGAGGCGCGCTGCTCATGGATGGCTGCTGAATAGCCGACCAGCCCGTCAAGGCCTACGAAAACCCGGTGGCGATTTGCATCGAGCACATCAAACGCCCCGGCACGGGCCAGCATCTCCATCGGGCGCTTGCCCACACGTTTCAGGTCAACCCGGCGGGCAAGGTCAAACAGGGTGGCGAAGGGTTTATCTTCCCCGTCCAGCCTGCGCCCTTGCGTAATCAGCTTCATCGCCGCAATCCCGACGTTTTTCAGCGCTCCCAGCCCGTAAACCAAACAATTCTCATGCACACTGAAACGCGCCTGCGAGCGGTTCACACAGGGCGGGATGATCTTGATATCCAGTCCGCGCTTGACCTCTTCAGCATAGACCCCCAGCTTGTCGGTCAGGTGGATGTCGCAATTCATCACCCCGGCCATGAACTCCACCGGGTAATTTGCCTTCAGCCAGGCGGTCTGGTAGCTGACCACCGCATAGGCTGCCGCGTGGCTTTTGTTGAAGCCGTAATTGGCGAATTTCTCCAGAAGGTCAAAAACCTCCATCGCCTTCTTTTTCTCAACCCCGTTGGCCAGCGCTCCGGCAACAAATTTTGGCCGTTCCTTGGCCATTTCTTCGGCAATCTTTTTACCCATGGCGCGGCGCAACAGGTCGGCACCACCAAGGCTGTAGCCCGCCATTTCCTGAGCGATTTGCATCACCTGTTCCTGATAGACGATGATACCCTGGGTTTCTTCAAGGATATGGTCAATCAGCGGATGCAGGCTTTCCAGATCGCGGACCCCGTTTTTGACCTCGCAATAGGCAGGAATGTTTTCCATCGGGCCGGGGCGATACAGCGCCACCAGCGCCACGATATCTTCAATACAGGTGGGCTTCATGCGCCTGAGCGCATCCATCATGCCCGAACTTTCCACCTGAAACACCGCCACAGTTTTGGCAGAAGCATACAATTCGTACGTTTTAGCATCATCAAGCGGGATTTTATCAATGTCTACTTGTACATTTCGTACATTTAGTAGGTCTAGCGCATTTTGGATCACGGTCAGGGTTTTCAACCCAAGAAAGTCAAACTTGACCAGCCCGGCGGCCTCGACCCACTTCATGTTGAACTGGGTTGCCGGCATGTCGGAGCGCGGATCTTGATAGAGTGGTACCAACTCATCCAGCGGCCGGTCGCCAATCACCACGCCCGCCGCATGGGTAGAGGCATTGCGCAACAGGCCTTCAAGCTGCTGGGCGTAGGTCAGCAAGCGCTGAACCACTTCCTCGGACTTTGCAGCCTCGCGCAGGCCCGGCTCATCCGCCAGCGCCTGTTCCCTGCTTACGGGTTTCACACCCTCGCTGGGGATCATCTTTGAAATCCGGGC
>CAYNXK010000053.1:0-11781 GCA_964401125.1 uncultured Aliiroseovarius sp. | reverse complement strand
GGTCCTTGTACATGTCATGTTCAATGCGGCGGTGCTTGTCATCTCATTGCCGGTGCTTGGCTTGCTCGAAAAGCCGCTGACAATTCTGCTCCCAGACAACAACGCCATGTCACCAGAAGCCGCCTTGAAGCCGCCGCCAGCCCTTGACCGGGCGGCTTTGAGCCAGCCGGCACAGGCAAGCGCCAGCCTTACCCGCGAGGTTTTGCGCATGAGCGAAATGGTCAGCACCATGGCCAGCCCCATCATGAAATTGTACCAGTCAGGAGATAGGGCCGCGATCAAGGCGGTCAAGGCGGCGGACCATGAGGTAAACACGGCGCTGGACGGAATTAGGCGCTATGTGGCTGATATTGAACGTGAAAATATCACCAAAGAGCAGTCTCGCCGGGTGCGCGAACTGGTGGAATACGCCATCAGCCTGGAAGCGGCTGGCGACATCATCTCTAAGAACCTGATGGTGCAGGCAAGTGTAAAAGAGCGCAAAAGGCTCGAGTTTTCACCGGCTGGGCATGATGAGCTGGTAATGTTGCACGAGCGCGTGATGGCCAATATGGTGCTGGCCTTCAACGTACTGGTCTCGGAGGACCTGGAAAGCGCGCGCTTGCTGATGGAAGAGAAAGCCGAGTTTTCCGCCAAGGAGCGCCGCAGCCGCAAAAAGCATCTCAAACGCCTGCGGGACGGCAACGAGCGCAGCTTTGAGACCAGCGATATTCATCTGGAAACCTTGCGCGCCCTGAAGGATCTGAACGCCCGCATTTCGCTGATTGCCTACCCGATACTTTACAGAAATGGCCAGTTGCTTGAAACCCGGCTTGTAGAAAGTGTTGAAGAAGATGAAAGTGAGAATCAGGAAGCAAGATAGGCCTGCTGGAGAGGAAAACACATGCCCGGAAAATTGACATTAGACGAGTTAAAGGCGCTGACCACATCGGGGCAGATAGATACGGTGCTGGCCTGCATGGTTGATATGCAGGGCCGCCTGATGGGCAAGCGCTTTGTAGCGCAGCATTTTATCGATGTGGCCTGGGAAGAGACCCATTGCTGCAACTACCTGCTGGCGACGGACCTTGAGATGCACACGGTTGAAGGCTACGCCTCAAGCTCGTGGCAGGGGGGATATGGCGACTACATGATGCGCCCGGACCTCACCACCCTGCGTCTGGCGGCCTGGCTTGAGGGTACTGCCATGGTGCTGTGCGATGTGCTGGATCATCAAGGCCAGGCGGATGTGAGTCATTCACCCCGTGCCATTCTGAAGGCTCAGATTGCCCGCGCCGAGGCAATGGGTTTTGGCACCATTGCCGCCACCGAGCTTGAGTTTTTCATCTTCGCCAAAAGCTATGAGGAAATAGCCCGCGAGGGCTTTAAAGACCTCACGCCGATCAGTGCCTATAACGAGGATTACCATATTTTCCAGACCACCAAGGAAGAAGGTATTATGCGTAGGTTGCGCAACGATCTTTATGCCTCTGGGGTGCCGGTTGAAGGCTCCAAGGGCGAGGCTGAGGCCGGGCAGGAAGAGCTTAACATCCGTTATGGCAGCGCCATGGAGGCGGCAGAAAACCACGTGATCGCCAAACATGCTGCCAAGGAAATCGGCTGGCAACAGGGCCACGCGATCTCATTTTTGCCCAAATGGCATGTGGACCGGGTCGGCTCGGCCAGCCATGTGCATCAATCACTGACCAAAGGTGGCGCGCCTGCATTTTATGACAAAGACGCGGCGCTCGGCATGTCGGATGTGGCCCGCCACTACCTTGGTGGCTTGTTGAAATACGCCCCTGATATTACCGTGTTCATGGCCCCCTATGTTAACTCCTACAAGCGTTTCCAGAAGGGCAGTTTTGCCCCTACTCGCAAGGTTTGGTCGGTGGATAACCGCACGGCTGCCTTCCGGCTTTGTGGCGAGGGCACGCAGGCTGTGCGTATTGAATGCCGTGTGCCGGGGGCTGATGTGAACCCCTATCTGGCCATTGCCGGCATGTTGGCGGCCGGGCTGGCGGGGATTGAGGAAAAGTGTGACCCCGGCCCGCCTTCCGGCGGCGATGCCTATGCCGGGGAGGCCGAACACATCCCCACCAATCTGCGTGACGCCACCGCTGCCATGCGCGGCTCAAAAATGCTGCGTGCGGCCATGGGTGATGAAGTGGTTGACCACTACGTGCGCATGGGTGAATGGGAGGTTGAGGCGTTTGACACCGCCGTCACAGATTGGGAAATCGCGCGCGGCTTTGAGCGCGCCTGAGGAGGGCAAAATGACAAAAATGCTGCAATGTATCTCGCCCATTGATGGCTCAGTTTTTGCCGAGCGCCCGGTGCTGACACAAGGTCAGGCCGAAGCGGTAATTGCGCGAGCGCGTGATGCCCAAACCCACTGGGCTGCGCGGCCTTTGCAGGAGCGGATTGATCTGGTTCGGGCAGGTGTGGCACGGGTTGGTGAAATGAACGCTGAGGTCGTGCCTGAACTGGCCCACATGATGGGCCGCCCGGTGCGTTATGGTGGTGAGTTTTCTGGCTTCAATGAACGCGCCAGCCATATGGCTGCCATCGCCCATGAAGCTCTTGCCCCATTGGTGGTTGAAGACAGCGACAACTTTCGCCGCGTGATTAAGCGTGTGCCACATGGCGTGGTTTTTGTGATTGCCCCGTGGAACTACCCCTATATGACGGCGATCAATACGGTGGCTCCGGCGCTGATTGCCGGCAATGCGGTGGTCTTGAAACACGCAACGCAAACCCTGTTGGTGGGCGAGCGCATGGCGCGGGCTTTTCTTGAGGCCGGGCTACCGGAAGGGGTGTTTCAGAACGTTTTTCTTGACCATGAAACCTCTGGCAAGTTGATTGCAGACAAGCAGTTTGGCTTTGTCAATTTCACCGGCTCAGTTGGGGCCGGGCGTATGATTGAGCAAGCGGCGGCCGGCACATTCACTGGTCTCGGGCTTGAGCTTGGCGGCAAAGATCCCGGCTATGTGATGGATGATGCCGACCTTAATGCGGCAGTTGATACGCTGATTGACGCCGCCATGTTCAACTCTGGACAGTGTTGTTGCGGCATCGAGAGAATCTATGTACATGAAAGCCTGTTTGACGCTTTTGTTGAAAAATCTGTAGCAATCGTAAGTTCTTACAGCCTTGGCAACCCGTTGGATGAGGCCACAAGTCTTGGTCCTATGGCCAGCAAGCGCGTTGCCAGTGAGGTGCGCAGCCAGATCAGCGAGGCGGTGGCACATGGTGCGGTGGCGCATATTTCGCGCTTTGCCGGGGATGATGGCGAAGGCACTTACCTGACACCGCAAATCCTCACCAATGTTGATCACACCATGCGCGTTATGCGCGAAGAAAGCTTTGGCCCGGTGGTGGGTATCATGCCCGTCTCCGGCGATGAAGAGGCGCTGGGGCTCATGAATGACAGCCAATATGGTCTCACCGCTTCATTGTGGACGCGCGACCTTGCCCGTGCCGAGGCCTTGGGCGCACGTCTTGAAACCGGGACGGTTTTTATGAACCGCGCTGATTATCTTGACCCCGGCCTGTGCTGGACCGGCTGCAAAATGACCGGCAAGGGCGGTGGCCTGTCGGTGATCGGCTACCACAACCTGACCCGCCCCAAATCCTACCACTTGAAGAAAGTCACAACATGAAATTGTTTGGCAACTGGTCCTATCCCACCGAAATTCGCTTTGGTGCCGGGCGCATTTGTGAACTTGCCGAGGCCTGCGCAGCGCTGGGCATGAAAAAGCCGCTGCTGGTCACTGATAAGGGGCTGGCTGGTCTGCCCATCACCCTTGCGGCCCTGGATTCACTTGCGGCTGCCGGGCTGGGCCGGGCAATGTTTTGTGAGGTTGATCCGAACCCGAACGAGCTTAATCTTGCTGCCGGTCTGGCGGCCTACCGTGCCGGTGGCCATGATGGGGTTATCGCCTTTGGCGGCGGCTCGGGGTTGGACCTTGGCAAGATGGTGGCCTTCATGTCAGGCCAGACTCGCCCGATCTGGGATTTTGAAGACGTTGATGATTGGTGGACTCGGGCCGATTCTGCCGGCATCGCGCCAATCATTGCCGTGCCAACCACTGCAGGCACAGGCTCTGAAGTTGGTCGTGCATCTGTGATCACAGATTCAAAAACCCATGCTAAAAAGATCATTTTTCACCCAAAAGTGCTACCTTCCATTGTTATTTCCGACCCGGAACTGACAATCTCCATGCCTTCTGTGATCACATCCGGCACCGGCATGGATGCTTTTGCTCATAACCTCGAGGCATTCTGCTCGCCGCATTACCACCCGATGAGCCAGGGGATCGCGCTGGAGGGTATGCGTCTGGTGCGCAAATATCTGCCGCGCGCCTTTACTGATGGCAACGACCTTGAGGCGCGCGCACATATGATGGCGGCGGCAAGCATGGGGGCGGTGGCGTTTCAAAAGGGGCTGGGGGCAATCCATGCGCTCAGCCACCCGATTGGTGCGGTTTACAACACCCATCACGGCACCACCAATGCGGTTGTCATGCCCGCCTGTCTGACGTTCAACCGCCCGGAAATTGAGGGGCGCATAGAGCAGGCGGCCAATTATTTAGGCATCAAAGGTGGCTTTGACGGCTTTTATGATGCGGTGCTGGAGATGCGCGCGGCCTTGGATATTCCTGATAAGTTGCGTGACCTGGGTGTTGCAACAAACCGGGTTGATGAGCTGACAGAAATGGCCCTGAAAGACCCTTCCGTTGGCGGAAACCCAGTTGCCATGAACTATGAAAACACGGCGGCGCTCTTTCACGCCGTAATTTAGAGCGCTTTCGCCTTAGTAAACAGGGAAATCCGCTTCTGGCGGCCCCAGACGGGTGAGTAGTGTGATCACATGCGCCCGACAGGGGGTAATGGGCATATCTGCGGAAAAAAACCAATCCGGCAAGTCTGGGTGACGCAGCAACAGGCGCCGCCAGCCATGTACGATCAGACCGCGCAACACATTGCGTTCAAGAGAGCCGATATTATCGGGCAGCAATGCTTCAAGTCGTATAAGGCGGGCTTTGAAGTCAGCATAATCTCTGCGCAGATCAGCCCCAATGACCGCCGCTTCCAGCCAATCAGGGAGAGGGCCAAGCCGCCCTGAAAGCGCCAGAAAACCGGGCATATCCGGGGCCGGGCCTGTGCCCAGATAAACCCCGGGCAGGGGAGAGAACAGGCTGTGTTCCGGTGCAGGTTCGCGGCCGTTGCTGGCAATTAAAACGTGCCAGATTTCAACCTTTTTCCCGGCATGCCCGTAAATGCGGGCGCAAACTGCCTGCGTTTGGGTTCGCCCATATGTTGACAGATAATACAGGCTCGTGCGCCCAACCCGCCGGCTGCTGATCCAGCCGTCTTTGCGCAGCCGGTGCAAGGCCACGCGCATGGCTTCTGGTTTGATTCCAACCTGGCCGGTTAGGGCGCGCAGGGCAGCCCCGGAAAGCGTGGTTCCCTCCTGGCGGGCAAGGTCGCCAAACAAGGTGACAATAAATGACCGGACCCGCAATTCTCCGGTCTCGGCCAGAACATCAATGGCCATGCCTATATGACTTGGCTTTCCAGCCCCGCCCATATTCAGCCTTCAACCATGGTCAGCAATTGGTATTCGGCAACTTCGTCGCCATCCTGATTGCTCAGGCTCACATGCCAGCGCACTTCGCCATATTCTTCATTGCGCCGGGTTTTGGCCATGACTGTCAGGCGTACCTTGATACTGTCGCCCGGCTCTACGGGTTTCAGAAACCGCAGCTCATCAAGCCCCGTATTGGCCAGAACCGGGCCGGGGTCAGGTTGTACAAATAGCCCGGCTGCAAAGCTGAGCAGCAGGTATCCATGTGCTACACGGCCCGGGAAAAATGGATTTGCGGCGGCGGCCACCTCATCCATATGGGCATAGAAGGTGTCGCCGGTAAAATCGGCAAAATGTTCGATATCTGCAAGTGTAACCATCCGGGAGGGACTGTTGAGTGTCTCGCCAATTTCCAGTTCGGTAAAGCTTCGGCTGAATGGATGTTCGATTTGTGCAAGTTCCTCAGCACCCTTTATCCAGCGGCCTGAGATTGCCGATAGAATATCTGGGCTACCCTGCACCGCACTCCGCTGCATATAGTGCAGAACGCCGCGTATGCCGCCCATCTCCTCGCCGCCGCCAGCCCGGCCCGGCCCGCCATGTACCATATGAGGCAGGGGAGCGCCGTGCCCTGTTGCTTCATCCGCAGATGTTCGATTATTGAAATACAGCCGCCCGTGATGCGCTGCAGATTCCATGGTGATTTCACGCGCAACATCACCTGAAGAGGTGAATACTGAAGCCACAAGGCTGCCCCCGCCGCGATTGGCCAGGCTGGCAGCATGGCTAAGATCCCGGTAACCCATGAGGCTGGCCACCGGGCCAAATGCCTCGACCTCATGGACAGCGCGGGCCGTGTCCGGGTTCTCGCAATGAAACAGCATTGGGGCGAGGAAGGCACCGGGGCCGTCCAGCGCCTGCAAGTGCCCCCAGACCAGCCGGGACTCGGCCCCGATCAGGGTGGCCTTAGCCAACACATCGGCCCGTTGGTTGGCAGATACCAAGGCACCCATGTGAGTTTCAACATCACGTGGATCGCCAATTTTGGTTTCTTCCAGCCGCGTGCAAAGCGCCAAAATTACCGCTTGCACCTGTGATTCAGGTACAATCATGCGCCTGATTGCGGTGCATTTTTGCCCGGCCTTCACGGTCATTTCACGGTGAGCTTCCTTGATAAACAGCGCAAACTCTGGCGAATCCGGGGCTACGTCCGGACCTAGAATAGCCGCGTTCAGGCTGTCTTGCTCGGCCACAAATCGCACCGATGTTTCCAGGATATTCGGGGCTGATCGCAAGCTGAGGGCCGTTGCCGCAGAGCCGGTAAAACTGACCACATCCTGCGCGCCGAGGTGGTCAAGCAAGTCGCCGGTACCGCCGGCAATCAGTTGCAAAGCACCCTCCGGCAGAATGCCACTATCTAGCATCAGGCGCACCGCCAGCTCGGTGACATAGCAGGTAGAGGTGGCAGGCTTTACAATGGCCGGCACCCCGGCCAACAGGGTTGGTGCCAGCTTTTCCAACATACCCCAAACTGGGAAGTTGTAGGCATTTATGTGAACGGCAACCCCTTGTAAAGGCGTGGCAATATGCATGCCCAGAAAAGTTCCATTACGTGAAAGCTGTTCAATCTGCCCATCAATATAGACCCGTCCATCAGGCATTTCCCGCCGCCCCTTCGAGGCAAAAACGAACATGGTCGCAATACCACCATCAATGTCGATCAGATGGTCGGATTGGGTGGCGCCCGTGTCAAAGCTGAGTTCGTACAGCGCCTGTTTGTGCTTGCTCAGATGCAGCGCCAGCGCTTTCACCATCCGCGCCCTATCGTGGAACCCCAAAGCACGCAGGGCAGGGCCGCCGATATTGCGCCCGTAACCCAGCATTGCCTGCACATTCAGCGCGTCATTTCCCGCTTCGGCCAACACCTTGCCAGTGATGGCGCTCATGATCGGGCGCGCATTCGTGCCCGGCGCAACCCAGGCTCCGGCGGCAAAGGAATGGACTGCTTTAATTGTCATAGGACAAAACCACGCGGTCTGTGAGGGGCGTTGATTGGCAGGTCAGGATAAAGCCCTGTTTGACCTCGTAATCCTCAAGTGCGTGGTTGGCGTGCATCTCAACCTTGCCCTCGGTCAACAGTGCTTTGCAACTTGAGCAAACCCCGGCGCGGCAGGCAAATGGCACATCCATTTTGGCCAAAATGGCGGCGGCAAGCAGGGTTTCTCCCGCCGCGACTTTCACTTTTCGGCGGGTACCGTCCAAGGTGATCTCGGCCGTGGCACCTTTGCTACCCTGCCTTGCTGCACTTTTTATCGGGGTAGAAAGGCGCCCGGGCTGGTTGCTGGCGAAAAGCTCGTATTTGATCTGATCCGCTGTTAGGCCATGGTCTTTCAGCGCTTGCACAATCGCCAGCATCATCGGCTCTGGTCCGCAGATGAAGGCCATGTCCACATGCGCTATATCAACCCAGCCCTTGAAAAGGTTAGCGCATTTTTCCTCGGTCAGGCGCCCGGTGAACAGGTCGATCTCCTGACTGTCATCCTCAAGAATATGAATCACGTTGAAGCGGTCCATATAAGAATTTTTCAAATCCTCCAACTCTTCACGAAACATGATCGAGGCGATGGATTTGTTGGCATAGATCAGGGTGAAAGTGGCTCCCGGCTCATGGCTGAGCGTGGTCTTGATGACTGACAGCAGCGGCGTGATACCGGACCCACCGGCAAAGCCCAAATATTGCCGGCTGGTCGCGGCATTCAGCTTTGTATGGAAGGCCCCCATGGGCGGCATCGCCTCCAGCTTGTCGCCGGGGCGCAAATTGTCATTGGCCCAGTTGGAAAACGCCCCGCCAGCAACCCGCTTTATGCCGATTTGCAGCAGGCCTTCCCCCTTCCCAACGCAGATGGAATAAGAGCGGCGCAGTTCTTGTCCGTCAAAATCACGGCGCAGGGTCAGGTATTGGCCTTGGGTGAAATCAAAGGCTTCGGGGTTGTCAGACCTCAGCGTTACAACCACCGCATCATGGATGGTGTTGTGAATGTCAGTGACGGTAAGGGTATGAAACTGCGACATTATCTATCCTCAGATACATTTGAAATAGTCGAAAGGCTCAAGGCAGTCGCTGCAACGCCACAGCGCTTTGCAGGGGGTTGATCCGAACTGGCTGATCCGTGTGAGGGCTTTGCTGCCGCATTGCGGGCAGGCATCGGGCTGGCCTGACGGGGTAGGGGGGGCAATGCCGTATTCAAGCAGGCTCAAACGGCCCTTTTCAGAAAGCCAATCCGTAGTCCAGGTCGGGCTGAGCCGGGTTTTGAGAATCAAGTTCTTGATGCCTTGGGCTGCCAGAGCGGCGGTGATATCTTCTTTGATCACGCTGGTTGCCGGGCAGCCAGAATAGGTTGGGGTGATGGTCACTTCCAAGGTTTCTTCGACCCAGGAAACACCCCGGATTACCCCCAGGTCAACCAGCGAGATCACCGGAATTTCCGGGTCCGGCACCTGATCCAGCCAGTGCCATATCTGGGCTTCATCCGGGCGGCTCAATACTACCATGTCACCCCCGGATAGGCCCGTTGCAGCCATTGCATCGAGGTCAGGATATGCCCCAGATGTTCCGTGTGCATTGCCCCAGTGCGGCCGCCGGAATGGCCGTAATCAGCTTGCGGAATGTTTAGCGTGGCCTGCGCCAGAACCCGGCCCGTAAGGCCATTGAATTCCGCACGCAGTCCGGCCGGATCGGGAGAAATTCCCACCTGTGCCAGTTCCTTATCCACCGCATCAGAGGCGAACATTTCACCCACATAAGGCCAGAGATAATCAAGTGCTGCCTGCATGCGGGCATGGCTTTCGGCGTTGCCATCCCCAAGGCCGACCACGGTCAGGCTTGAGCGTTCAAGGTGGTAGGCCACTTCCTTGCTCGCCTTTTCGGCAATTGCCGCCACGCGTTTATCAGAGCTGGTTGCGAGGCGGCCCAGCATGAGGGCAGACCAGCTATCATAAAGAAATTGCCGCATGATCGTGCGCCCGAAATCGCCGTTGGGCAGCTCGACTAGCAAGAGGTTACGAAAATCCCAGGCGTCGCGCAAAAAGGCCAGATCATCGGCCGAGCGGCCCTTGTTTTCCACCTCGCCCGCCAGCCCCAGCCACATTTGCGTCTGGCCAATCAGGTCAAGCGCAATGTTGGCCAGTGCAATATCTTCTTCCAGCACCGGCGCATGGCCGCACCATTCCGAAACCCGGTGGCCCAGCACCAGCGTGTTGTCACCCATGCGCAGCAGGAACTGAAACAGCGCGGCCTGATCTGCGCCATTTTCCGCGTGATCCGGCATCACATGGACCCCGCTTCTTCGGGAATGTCAAAGAAGGTCGGGTGGCGGTAGATCTTGCTCTCGGAAGGCTCGAATAACGGGCCTTTTTCGCCCGGAGCGGTGGCGGTGATGCGGGCCGCCTCGACCACCCAGATCGACACGCCTTCACTGCGCCGTGTGTAAACATCGCGGGCGTTTCGGATCGCCATTTTTGCATCAGGCGCGCGCAGACTGCCCACATGACGGTGGGAAAGGCCGTGCTGGCCACGGATGAAAACCTCCCAAAGGGGCCATTCATTAGACATGCATATTCTCCTATTCTGCTGCTTGCCGGGCGGCCTGTTTTGCTGCATGAGCCATCAAGCCATCGCGCACCCACTGGCCGTTATCCCAAGCCGCCTGTCGCGCCTGTATGCGGTCCACATTGCAAGGGCCGTTGCCTTTGATAACATTGAAAAACTCATCCCAGTCCGGGTCGGGAAAATCATAGTGACCACTGGCTTCATTCCAGCGGATTCCTTCAGGCACTTTCAGCCCCAAAAACTCTATCTGCGGCACTGTTTGGTCAACATATTTCTGGCGCAGCTCGTCATTGGTGGCGACCTTGATTTTCCAGGCCATGCTTTGGGCGGTATTGACGCTGTCGCTGTCAGGCGGGCCGAACATCATCAGAGCCGGTGGCCAGAGCCGGTCCAGCGCATCCTGCGCCATGGCTTTCTGGGCCTGACTGCCTTTGCACATGGTCATCATGATGGAAAACCCCTGGCGGGCGTGAAAGCTTTCTTCCTTGCAGATGCGCACCATGGCGCGTGAATATGGCCCGTAGGAAGTGCGTTGCAGCGCCACCTGATTGATGATTGCGGCCCCATCTACCAGCCAGCCCACCGCCCCCATGTCGGCCCAGTTCAAAGTAGGGTAGTTGAATATTGAACTATATTTCATCCGGCCTTCATGCAGCAGCTTGATTAATGCGTCACGGCTCTCGCCCAAAGTCTCGGCAGCAGCATAAAGGTACAGGCCGTGCCCGGCCTCATCCTGCACTTTGGCCAACAGAATTGCCTTGCGCTCAAGCGTTGGGGCGCGGGTGATCCAGTTGCCCTCGGGCAGTTGGCCAACTACCTCGGAATGGGCGTGTTGGCCGATCTGCCGGATTAGCGTGCGGCGGTAATCATCCGGCATCCAGTCGCGTGGTTCGATCTTTTCACCAGCATCAATGCGGTCTTGAAAAGCGCGCTCATCGGCGCTCATATTCTCGCGTGCCTTGACGCCTGAATTGGCGGTTTTCACCATTTGTGCATACATCGTCAGATCCTCTCCAAAATGAGTGCAACACCTTGGCCTACGCCAACACACATGGTGCAAAGCCCGTATTGGCCGCCATTGCGGCGTAGCTGATAAGCCGCGCTCATTACCAGCCGGGCACCAGACATGCCCAGCGGGTGGCCCATGGCAATGGCCCCGCCATTAGGGTTCACATGGGCTGCATCATCCGGCAGGCCAAGGGCGCGCAAGCTTGCCAGCGCCTGTGCCGCAAAAGCCTCGTTCAGCTCGATCACAGCCATTTGCGCCAGCGTCAGGCCGGCCCGCGCCAGCACTTTTTCAACCGCTGGCACCGGGCCGATGCCCATGATGCGCGGCTGCACCCCGGCGCTGGCCATGGCGATCACGCGGACCATCGGCGTGAGGCTGTGCTGTTTAGCTGCGGTTTCGCTGGCCAGCAGAAGTGCTGCCGCGCCGTCATTTATACCCGAGGAATTACCGGCGGTAACGCTCAGGCCCGGCCCGTTGATTGGCCGCAATTTCGCAAGTTTTTCGGCGTTGGTGCCGGGGCGGGGATGCTCATCTTTGGCAAATATCTCTACCTCTCCCCTGACCTCACCCCTGCGGCGGGGCACCTCGACAGGC
>CAYNXK010000052.1:0-12034 GCA_964401125.1 uncultured Aliiroseovarius sp. | reverse complement strand
CGGAAAACCGGAAAACCGGAAAACCGGAAAACCGGAAAACCGGAAAACCGGAAAATAACCTCCATATTTTTCGCCACATGTTGATTTCAAGAAATAAAAACACTAGATTATTTCTGAGGAGACAAAAGATGAATGTAATTACCCCTCTTGCCCCTTCCTCGGAAGAGGGCGCTGTGTTGTCCAAAGCGGCCTTTCGCGCCGCTCAGGCGCTGGGTCTTAGCCAGAAAGAGCTGGCCGGGGTGATTGGGGTCTCGGCTGCCAGTGTTAATCGGATGCAGGATGGCCGCTTCAGGCTGACCGGCAAACCGCTTGAGTTGGCCGCCTGTCTGATCCGGGTGTTTCGCTCGCTTGATGCGATTGTCGGGGGTGATAGGGCCGCGCTTAAATCTTGGATGGAAGCTTGCAATAATGACCTTTCCGGGGTGCCAAAACAGCTTGTGCAAACAGCACCGGGGCTGATTGGCGTGGTGAATTACCTTGATGCCAGCCGCGCCCCGATCTGAGCCTTACCGCCGCCGCATATGGCGTATGGTTGAGGCGCAACATGTAGTTTCGACCTTGGCTTTGGTAGATAGCCTTGAGGAACAGAAGGTTCTTGAGGCGGTGCTTGAGCGCACCAAGCCGCCGGTGCCTGAAGAATGTCAGCACCTCAATTACCTGCTGTCCACACCCTTTCGCTATGGCTGTTATCCGGCGGATTCACGGTTTCGCCGCAAGGGGCAGACACCGGGGGTTTTCTATGGTTCTGAAGCGGCCCTGACGGCGGCGTTGGAAAATGTCTGGCACCGGCTGAAATTCTTTGCGGCAGCTCCTGCGGCACGTTTGCCAGCCGGGGCGGCCGAATATTCTGCCTTTGCGGTCGAGATTGCTCTGGAGGTGGTAGACCTGACCCGACCGCCATATCTGGCCATGCGCGCAAACTGGATGCATCCGAGCGATTATACCGCCTGCCTTGATCTGGCCGATCAGGCGCGGGCTGCGGGCATTTCCGCTATCCGCTACCACTCAGTGCGTGACCCGGATCAGCGGGCGAATGTGGCGGTGCTGACCTGTGCCGGTTTTGCCGCGCCAGACCCAATGGCGCATCAGAGCTGGCGGATTATTCTGCGCCAGGGCGGCGCGGTGGTGCGGCGCGAATGGCCCCCTGAGGCCTGGGAGGTCAGGCTGCAAGGTACAAAGCTGGTTTGGGTTTTATAATTGGTTTGGGTTTGATCGTGGGTCAGAACAGGCTGCCCTGATCCGCTGGCGGGGTTTTCTTTGTCTGCACAGGCTTTGCTGGGCCCGGGCCCAGTTTCATCCGACCATCGGCAAACTCGACTTCCAGTGCCTCGGCGCGCGCGGCGGCTTTTTTGCTGGTCACAACCGCGCCGTCGCCGCGCATAACGGCATAGCCGCGCTTCAGGGTTTCGGTGTAGCCAAGTGTCTGGCGGATGCGTTCAAGCCCGTTCAGGCGCGTACGCCGGGATATGGTTGCGACAGAGAAAGCCCGTATCAAGCGCGTGTCCAGTTCAGCCAGATCAAGCCGCTTTTGCGCTTGCACCTCCATCAGCCGCGCCGTCTCCAGCCGTAGGGTAATTCGCGCAAATTCGCGGCGTTTTGCCAGCGTTGCACGGGCCAGAGCCGGGGCCAGCCGGGCAGTCTCACGGTTTAGCCTGTCGCGTCTTGGGGCAAGCTTTGTCATCAATACCTGTGGCCGCAGGCCTGCCGCCACCTCGGTGAGGCGCACCCGGCGCGTGGCTGCCATCTGGCGCAAAGCAGCCGGCAGTTTCTCAGCGGCGCGGTCAAGTTTTTGGCGCGGGCTGTCCAGTAATGCTTCTGGCCGGGGCAGGGCGCGAGAAAGGTCACGCAGGCGTTGGCGGCGCTGGTTGATGCCTTGGCTGATGCTGTGCGTCAGTCGCGCATCCTGCTTGCTGACCCAGGCCAGAAGATCAAGCCGCACCGGCACCGCCATTTCAGCGGCAGCACTGGGGGTGGGGGCGCGCCGGTCTGAAACATAGTCGATCAGGGTGGTATCGGTCTCGTGCCCCACCGCCGAAATCAGCGGAATTTCGCAGGCTGCCACGGCGCGGGCCACGATTTCCTCGTTGAAGCCCCAGAGATCTTCGACTGAGCCGCCACCGCGGGCCACGATCAGCAGGTCGGGCCGTGGCAGGGCGCCGCCCGGCGTCAGGGCGTTGAAGCCGGCAATGGCTCGGGCCACTTCGGGGGCACAGCGCTCGCCCTGTACTGCAACCGGCCAGATCAGCACGCGGCGCGGAAACCTGTCACGCAGCCTATGCAGAATATCGCGGATTACCGCCCCGGTTGGGGATGTGACCACGCCGATCACCTCGGGCAGGTAGGGCAGGGCGCGTTTTAGTTCCGGGGCAAACAGCCCCTCGGCGGCCAGTGCCTTCTTGCGCCGCTCCAGCATGGCCATCAAAGCGCCCTCGCCCGCCACTACCACATCATCGACATTGAGCTGGTATTTTGACTGCGAGCCAAAGGTGGTGAGGCGGCCGCTGACGATCACCTCCATGCCTTCCTCGGGCCTGATCGACAGGCGCGCCACCTGGCCCTTCCACGATACTGCCGCCAGCACGCTGCGCTGGTCTTTGATGTCGAAATACAAATGCCCCGATCGTGCCAGCATCACCCGCCCGACCTCGCCGCGCACCCGAACACGGCCAAAGGCGCTTTCGATGGTTTTTTTCACGGCACCGGAGATTTCCGAAACGGTGAATTCAGGCGCATTGCGCCCTGGCTCTTCTTCATCAATCAGGTCTGACATCTGCGTCCCTGTCTTGTGCTTGTGCTTGCGCTGGTGTTGATGCAACCTTAGAACGCTTGGCAGGGAAGGCCAAGCCGGGTCAGGGAGAGAAGTTGCGCATGAACATCCTTATTCTGGGCAGCGGTGGGCGCGAACATGCGCTGGCTTGGGCCATGATGCAAAACCCCAAATGCGACCACCTGATCGTGGCCCCAGGAAATGCCGGAATTGCGCAGATTGCCCATTGCGCCACGCTTGATATTGAGGACGGCGATATAGTTGCGGCTTTTGTGCAGAAAAACACGATAGATTTTGTCATTATCGGCCCCGAGGCACCGCTGGCAGCCGGGGTGGCGGACCGGCTGCGTCAGGCGGGTGTGCTGGTCTTTGGCCCCTCGGCGGCGGCGGCACAACTTGAGGCCTCCAAGGCGTTTACCCATGAGATTTGCGACATCGCCGGGATACCTGCTGCAGGCTATGCCCGCTTTACCGAAGTGGAGCTGGCCAAGGATTATATCCGCGCTCAGGGCGCCCCGATCGTGGTCAAGGCCGATGGGCTGGCGGCGGGCAAGGGCGTGGTGGTGGCGATGGATGAGGCGGCAGCATTGGCGGCTGTTGACCACATGTTTGGCGGCTCCTTTGGCGTGGCCGGGTCCGAGGTGGTGATTGAAGAATTCATGCCGGGCGAGGAGGCCTCATTTTTTGTGCTATGTGACGGGAAAAATGTGCTGCCCATTGGTACGGCACAGGATCACAAACGGGTAGGTGAGGGCGATAGCGGGCCAAATACTGGCGGTATGGGAGCCTATTCTCCGGCGCCGGTGCTGACAGATGCGGTAGTGGCGCGGGCAATGAGTGAGATCATAAAACCCACCATGGCCGAAATGGCGCGCCGTGGCACGCCGTTTCAGGGCGTGCTGTATGCCGGGCTGATGATCCGGGATGGCGCACCCCGGCTGGTGGAATACAACGTGCGCTTTGGTGACCCGGAATGTCAGGTTATGATGATGCGGCTGGGGGCACAGGTGCTGGACCTGCTGCTGGCCGCAGCCGAGGGGCGGCTGTCTGAGGCGCAGGTGAACTGGGCCGATGATCATGCCATAAGCGTGGTAATGGCAGCACGGGGCTATCCGGGGGCGTATGGAAAGGGCAGCGTGATTAGTGGGCTTGAGGCTCTGCCCGAGGATAGCATGAACATGGTGTTTCATGCGGGCACCAGCGAAGAGGGCGGCAAAATAACCGCCATTGGCGGGCGGGTTTTGAACGTGACCGCGCGGGGAAATACATTGCAGGAGGCCCGGGCGCGGGCCTATGCCATGGTGGAGCGCATTGACTGGCCAGAAGGGTTTTACCGCTCTGATATTGGCTGGCGGGCGTTATAGAAGTGGCGCGCTTCAGGTGTTGGGCATGGCCTCGCTGCGCTGGTAAGGTATCTGAGTTGAAGGCATGAAGCATGCGCGTAAATTTAAAGGTTTACAGCAGAGAGGAATCCGGTGACAGAAATTAGCTATAAGGCCGCCTTGCTGGCGCGGGCCCGGACGTACCACCTGTCAGGCGGGGTTTTAAGCCGAGCTGGCAAAAACCGGCCGGTCTGGGAAGTGCCGCTGGCCAAGGTTGAAGATGTGACGCTTGTGGACCATTCCTTTCAGAAGTCACGGATGATCCGGCTTGATTTGCACCATGGCGGCAAACGCTATTCTCTGGCGTTGACCCAGCCGTTACAGGGCTGGCACGAAAACCGGGATACCCGGCGCTTTTTGTCCCTTGCCTCTGCTGTCATGACCGAGTTGGAGGCGGCCCAGCCGGGGATTGAAGTTACCGAAGGTCAGGGTGGCCGCTTTCGCACCATCATGTTTACAATCGGAGTTGTGACAATTCTTGCTGCCATGGCCCTACTGGCTATTGCCATCATTGTCGGAATGGCTACTGAAAAGCTGATAGCGGGGGTGATTCCAGTTGGGCTTATGCTGGCTTTCGGCGGTTATATTTCCTATGCGTACCGGCCCTGGGAAAGGCTACGTTGTCAGGCGGCCTCTCTGCATGCCAAGCGGTTTGAAGGCTGGCTGAGCGAAACGCCCCGGGGGTTCTAAGCGTTTTGCCATGCGGGGGGCCATGCGGGCTTACAGGGCATGCGGGCTTGCAGGGCATGCGGGCCCTAGGGTAAGACCGCGCATAACAGAAATTTACTGGAGGCAGCCATGGCAGGCCACTCGAAATGGGCTAATATTCAGCACCGCAAGGGGCGTCAGGACAAGCTGCGCTCCAAGCTGTTCTCGAAGCTGTCAAAGGAAATCACCGTTGCCGCCAAGATGGGCGACCCTGACCCGGATAAAAACCCGCGCCTGCGCATGGCCGTCAAGGAGGCCAAAAGCCAGTCGGTGCCTAAGGATGTGATTGACCGCGCCATTAATAAATCTGTGGTTGGCGAGGGCGATGATTATGAGGAAATCCGCTATGAGGGTTACGGTCCCAACGGCGTGGCGGTGATTGTCGAGGCCATGACCGATAACCGCAACCGCACCGCAAGCACCGTGCGCTCGACCTTCACCAAAAATGGTGGCAATCTTGGCGAGACCGGCTCGGTTGGCTTCATGTTTGAGCGTAAGGGCGAGGTGACATATCTGCCGGAAGCAGGTGATGCGGACAGCGTGCTGGAAGCGGCAATCGAGGCCGGGGCCGAAGATTGCGAAAGCACGGATGAGGGCCATGTGATCATCTGTGCCGATACCGACCTTAATGAAGTTTCCGGCGCGCTGGAAACTGCGCTGGGGGAAAGCACCACAGCCAAGCTGATCTGGCAGCCAAACATGACCACGCAGATGGATCTGGATGCTATGCAGAAGCTGATGAAATTGGTTGATGCCCTTGAGGATGATGACGATATCCAGAGGGTCACCACCAATTTTGAGGCCTCTGACGAGGTGCTGGCACAGCTATAAAGCGCCCGTTCTGCCGGTTTTGCCCGGCATGATTGGCCTTGCAGAGGGTTCTGCAATCAGATCAAGTTGCCGCCATGGAAATGCCTGCACCTCGCCCGCTTGCCGGGATATTCTGGATGCTTGTCACCGGACTTTGCTTTGTCGGGGTGACGGCAGTGGTCAAGCATGTGGGCGGGGCAGTACCGGCAGCGCAAGCGGCATTTTTACGCTATTTGCTGGGGCTGGTTTTTTTGCTGTTGATGATCCGGCCCCTGATGCGGGCGCGGCTTAGTCGCCGGGCGGTGGCGTTGTTTTCCCTGCGCGGTATTGTGCATACTGGCGGCGTTATCCTGTGGTTTTACGCAATGACGCAAATTTCCATCGCCGAGGTCACGGCGATGAACTACATGACGCCGGTTTATGTGACCCTCGGGGCCGCATTTTTTCTGGGCGAGAAGCTGGCGGCGCGGCGCATTCTGGCGGTGGTCGCGGCCCTGATCGGGGCGCTGATCATCCTGCGCCCCGGCTTTCGAGAATTGAACCCCGGCCATTTTGCCATGCTATTCACAGCCATTTCCTTTGCTGGCTCTTACCTGATCGCCAAACGCATGACCTATGAGGCCAGCGCTACGGTGATAGTGGCGATGCTATCGGTCACCGTAACTATCGGGCTGGCACCCTTTGCCTTCGCCGTTTGGGTGCCGCCGACGCTGGCGCAGCTTGCTTGGTTGTTTCTTGTGGCGGCCTTTGCCACTGCCGGCCATTTTGCCATGTCTCTGGCCTTTGCTGCCGCACCGATCACGGTGACCCAGCCGGTGACGTTTTTGCAACTGGTCTGGGCGGTCACTCTGGGTGCCGTAATGTTTGGCGAGCCGGTGGATGGCTTTGTGGTGCTGGGCGGGCTGACGATCATGGCCGCTGTCAGCTTCATCGCCTGGCGCGAGGCGGTTATCAGGCGGCGCTCTTAAATCAAAAAAGGGCACCCGTGAACGGATGCCCTTCAGGTGTTTTTTATTAAATCAATCGACCCAGCTTACCCCGGTCAGGTCATTGGCTTGAGTGGGCGCGTTTTCCCACAAACCCTGGATATTCGCGTTTGCCACCCCGGTTTTTGCCAACTGAAACAGGAAGCCGTTGACGAAATCATCGGCAATCATCCGCTGCGCCTGGTGGTTCAGCTCGGTGCGTAGGCTCGGGTCCGAGGTCACTTCCAGCTCGGCTATCAGGGCCTGAAACTCAGGGTTATCATATTGAAAATAGTAATCCGGGCGGGCGTATATGTTGATGTCACGCGGCTCGGTGTGGCTGACGATGGTCAAATCGAAATCCTTGCCCCTGAACACTTGTTCCAGCCATTGCGCCCATTCCAGATTGCTGATTTCGGTGTTGATGCCCACTGCCCTGAGTTGGGCGGCGATGATCTCGCCACCACGGCGGGCATAGGTTGGCGGTGGCAGCATCAGGCGCAGGGTAATATCCTCGGCGCCGGCTTCCGCCAGCAGGGCGCGGGCCTTGTCCGGGTCATGGGCAGACTGGCCTGTCAGGTCAAGATGATCCGGGTTGTGTGGGGCAAAGTGGCTGCCGATCGGGGTGCCGAAGCCAAACATTGCCCCATCAATGATTTCCTGCCGGTTGATGGCGTGGGAAATGGCCTGACGCACCCGCACATCGCTCAGATACTCGGCTGTGTTATTCATTGCCAGAATGGTCTCACCCTCGGTTGAACCAATGATCACGTTAAAGCGCGGGTCGGCTTTGAACTGGCCCAGGGTCTCGGGGGCCGGGAAGTTGGGAAAAGCATCAACATCGCCGGCCATCAAGGCGGCAAAAGCCGCGCTCGGGTCTGAAATGAACTTGAAGGTGGCTTCGCGCAGCGCCGGGGCTTCACCCCAGTAATTATCGTTGCGCGTGATGGTCACCCGGTCGCCCTGCACCCATTCTGTGAAGGTGAACGCGCCGGTGCCAATCGGGTGGGTGGCGGCGTTGCCAATGCTTTCGGGGGCTACGATCACCGCGTCACCCCAAGCCATGTTGAACAGGAAATTGCCGTTGGGGGCGCTAAGCTTAACCTCAACCTTAAGAGGCTCCAGCGCCGTCACGCTTTCAATACTGGCAAACAGCGCCTTCTGGGCATTGGTCGAATCCTCAGCCCGCGCCCGGTCAAGCGAAAACACCACGTCATCGGCGTTCATCTCGGTGCCATCGTGAAATTTTACACCCTCGCGCAGGTGAAAAATATAGGTCAGGCCATCATCCGACAGCTCCCAGCTTGCCGCCAGGCCGGGATTGACCGAGCCATCGGGACCAAAGCGAGTGAGACCCTCGAAGATGTTGGAATAAACCACCTCGTCAATCGCCGCCGCAGCGCCAGCGGTGGGGTCAAGGTTTGGCGGCTCCAGCACCATGCCAAGGGTCAGCGTGTCTTGCCCGGCAAATACAGTGCCTGCACTCAGTACCATAACGGTGGCAGTCATAAACAGATGTTTCATAGAATTCCTCATTTTTTCAGCTATCAAAAGGATGTGCTATTATGCAGGTAGCGGGGCCAAGGGCCAAGCTTATCTACTTACTTTACCTAAATTCAAGCCATAAACAAGATTGAATTACCAATAGTGACAGGGGCGGAAATACGCGTATGACCTTTGATTATGACAAGCTCTATTGTGAGATGCAGCAAGCACTTGGTGAGCCGTCTTCAGACATTACCAACTTCTTTGCTAGGCATTCAAAGCCGCATATGCGGGTGCTTGATATGGGGTGCGGGCAGGGGCGTGATGCTTTGTTCATGGCGCGTGCCGGGCATGATGTGGTTGGGGTTGATCTGTCTGGCGCCGGTATTTCGTGCATGCTGAGTGACGCCAAGGCGCAAGAGTTAACGATTGTCGGGGTGGTTGCGGACATCCGGGAATACGCCCCGGAGGGCCTGTTTGACGTCATCTTGATTGACCGGACATTGCACATGCTGCCAAGGCCCGACAGGCAAGAGGTGCTTGAAAAATTACTTGCCCATGTTGCAGATGGCGGGCATTTGCTGATCGCCGATGAACAGGAAAACCTGCCGGATTTTGCAGCGGTGATTGCCGCTGACAAAAGGCCATGGGGCATTTCTGTGCAGCAGGGCAGCCTTTTTGCCACGGTTGGCAAGAATCCAGCCTAAACCCCCAGTAAATCCACCAGCACCAGCGCCATTACCCCGGCAGAATCCTGCATATCCTGCACCCCGACCCATTCATCGGGCTGGTGCGCCAAATCCAGTATCCCCGGCCCGTAGGCAATGCAGTTATGCAGCCGCCCGATGCGGTCAATGTGTTTCTGATCATAAGTGCCCGGCGAGACCACGAATTTGGGCCTCGCGCCCAGCACACGCTCAATGGCGGCGGCCGTGGCGGTGACAATCGGCGCATCTTTGGCGGTCATGCACGGGGCGACCTCGTGCAGGTCGCGAATGTCATAGGAAAAGTCCGGGCGCTCGGCTTTGATGCGCTCCAGCATCTGCGCCACCTCGGCTTTGACCTCGGTGATATCCTCCTCGATCAGAAACCGCCGGTCGATGATGATGCGGCAGCGGTCGGCCACACAAGGGACGGGCAGGCCGGTATAATCCGCATCCTGTTCAGCCTCGCCGCCATGGATCGAGTTGATGTTCAAAGTGCTTTGCTTTGCCCCATCCGGCACCACCGGCATATCCGTGTGTTTGGTTGCCAGCAGCGGCAACAGATGCTCCTCGATCTCGGCCAACACAGCGCTCATGTGGCGAATGGCGCTGTCACCAAGGAAGGGCATCGAGCCGTGGGCGATGCGCCCTTTGGTCTCGATCTCGGCCCACCAGACACCGCGATGGCCAAGGCAAATCCGGTCTTTGTTCAGAGGCTCGGGGATGAGTACATGCTGCACCCTCTCGGGGCTGAAATAGCCTTTTTCGGCCAGATAGGCCACGCCGCCAAAGCCGCCGCTTTCTTCATCTGCGGTGGCGCTGATTTCGATGCTGCCGGGGTGCTTGGGATAAAGCGCAATGAAGGCCTCGGCGGCCACTATGGATGCGGCCAGCCCGCCCTTCATGTCACAGGCTCCACGGCCATAAATTCGACCACCTTCTGGGCCACCTTCCGGGCCACTTTCAAGGGCGCCACCAAAAGGGTCGCGCGTCCAGCCATGGCCAACTTCAACCACATCATGGTGGCTGTTGAAATGCACGCAATCACCGGGCGCGCCGCCCTCATGCCGGGCCACAAGGTTCCAGCGCGGATATTGGATGCTGTCGCCGGGGGCACCCTCGGCCCGGATCATCTCAACCTTGAAGCCCGCCTTACCCAGCCGCTTGGCCAGGTATGAGCAAATCTCGAGGTAATTCAGCCCCGGCGGATTCAGGGTGGGTATGCGGATCAGATCTTGCGTCAGGGCGATCAGATCATCCCGGCGGGCGGCGATTTCAGCAAGAAGGGCAGATGTGTTCATGCCGCCACGTTAGGGCTGTCACAGCAACGGCACAACAGGTTTATACTCAGTAAACTAGGTACATCACGCCCTGCGACACCAGCAGAAACAGCACCGTCATGATGCCGCCGGATTTGATGAAATCAATCACCCTGTAGCCTCCCGGACCCATGATCAGGGCGTTTACCTGATGGGTCGGGATGATGAAGGAGTTGGAGGTGGAAATGGCTACGGTCAGGGCAAATATCGCCGGATTGCCGCCCGCTGCCACCGCGATTGATACGGCCAGCGGCACCAGCAGCACGGTGGCCCCCACATTGGACATGACCAGCGTGAAGGCTGTTGCCAGCACCGCAACCCCGGCCTGCAAGCTCCAGATCGGCCAGCCGTCCAGCAGAATAATCACGCTTTGAGCGATCCATGCTGCCGTGCCGGTATTTTGCACCGCCATGCCCAGCGGAATGAGTGACGCCAGCAAAAAGACCGTATTCCAGCCAACCGCGCGGTAGGCCTCATCCATTGACAAGACCCGGCTGATAATCATGCCTACCGCCCCAACCAACAGCGCCAGTGACAGGCGCACATCGGTGAACAGCACCAGCGTCAGGGCGATGGCGAAAAAGCCCAATGCCCAGTTAACTTTATGCGGCCGCAGATCCTCTTGCGGGAAATCCGAGGTTACGACCACAAAGTTGCGGTCGCGTTTCATGCGGCTGAGATATTCCCACGGCGCATGCACAACCAGCGTGTCACCGGCCTGCAAGGGTACAATGCCGATAAGGGTCGGTTCATGCTCGCCGGTTTCTACAAGGCTCATGGTCTCTTCGCCGCGGTGGATGGCCAGCAGGCTCATGCCATAAGTGCGGCGAAAATGCAGATCATTGGCGGTTTTGCCAATATTGACCGAGCCGGGGGTTACCACGATTTCCGCCACACCGGCCTTGGTCGGGGCGAAATCTTCGGAGAAATGCTCAAGCGCCGGGCGCACTTCCAGCCCGTAAATATCGCAGATTTCCTGGATCACCTTCTGGCGGCCCAGAATGGCCAGGCGGCAGGGGGTTTGAATCTCGGTTTCTAGCTTGGGGGCGATCACTTTTTGCCCGGCATAATAGGTGCCGATGATATAAAGGTGGTGCGCATCCATGATGTCGCCCAGCGTTTGACCGATCAGGATATTGCCCTCGGGCACAAAGACCTCAAACAAATCGGCCTTCAGCCCATAGGTGTTTTTCAGGTAATCTGCCATCGACAGGCCAGCAGAAGCATCATCGCGTTTGGTGGTATTGGGCAGCACCCAGCGGCCAAAGATGACGAAGTACAGAATGCCGGTGATCACCAGTGCCAGACCAACCGGCAGCGAGGCGAACAAATCGAAGGTCTCCATTTTTTGGCCTTCAGGCAGGTCAGCATTTGAGGTGATGATCAGGTCATTGAGCAGGATCATCGGGCTGGAGCCAACCATGGTCATGGTACCGCCAAGAATGGCGACAAAGCCCATGGGCATCAGCAGGCGTGACATGGGCAGGCCCGTGCGCGCCGAAATTCGGCTGACCACCGGCAAAAACAGCGCCGCCGCGCCGACATTCTGCATGAAGCTGGAGATAAACCCGACGGTGCCGGAAATAATCGGGATGATTCGCGCCTCTGTGGAGCCGCCATATTTCAGGATGGCCGCCGCCACCTTGTTCATCAGCCCGGTCTTGTCCAACCCGGCACCAATGATCATCACCGCAATGATCGAGATCACCGCGTTTGATGAAAACCCGATGAACAGGTTATTTATGTCGGCAATATTTTCCAGCCCCGGCACGTAAGATAGTCCGCCAATCAGCACCATTATCAGCACCGCCGCCAGATCGACCCGCAGAATTTCGCTGACAAACAGGAACATGGTGAAGCCGAGAACGCAAAGTACAACTATCATCTCGGTGTT
>CAYNXK010000051.1:4668-12124 GCA_964401125.1 uncultured Aliiroseovarius sp. | reverse complement strand
ATCTATCTCGCTGCTGCCACCATCAATGCACGCTGAATCTCAACACGCCCTAGGGTTCATGAAACCCTGCCAGTTTTCCAGAAAACCGGAAAACTGGTACTGGTACTTGTACTATTCGCGAGAGTGGAGAACTTGCGCCGGGCGTTGCGATAACGGTCGCCAGGCAAAGCCAAGCCCGGCCAGAATCGTGACAATTATGCCGCCACTGACAATGGCAATGGCTGAAACCGGCTCGAAGCTGAAATCCTGCTCCATGACAAAATGCGTCACCGCCCAGCCGGCAACCCCGCCGGCCCCAATGGCTACCAGCCCTGCCGCCCCCCCCAGAAGGGCCGCGCGCCAGGCAAAACTGACCAGTACCAGCCCGCGCGTGGCCCCGAGGGTTTTTAAAATAGCCGCTTCATAGGCCCGGGCCTGCGCGCCTGTGGCTGCCGCGCCAATCAAGACCATAAATCCGGTCAGCAAGGTAGCTAAAGCACCGTAAGTGATGGCCGCTGCAATGGAACCCATGATTCCGACCACCCGTTCAATGGCACGGCGTACCGAAATCATACTGATATTTGGATGTGCCTCCGAAATATCACGCAAAATTGCCGCCTCGGCTGCTTGCTCGGCGTAAACAGTTGCAATGAATGAATGCGGCACATTCTGCAGGGCCGCCGGATTCATCGCCAGTATAAAACCCATCCCGGCGCGGGAAAAATCAACCTCCCGAAAAGAAGCAATGGTGCCGGTAATATCGCGGCCAAGGATGTTCACAGTGAGGCTGTCGCCCAGTTCAAGCCCCATCTCGCCGGCCTCTTCAGCGGCGAATGAAATCAGCGGCGCACCGCTATAATTTTCTGGCCACCACTCGCCCTCCACCAAGCGGGTGCGGGCCGGCATTGTTTCGGAATAAGTCAGGCCGCGATCCCCGCTCAGCACCCAATGATCCCCCGCCACCTCACGGGCAGGCTGTTGGTTTATTTTTGTGATCACACCGCGCAGCATAGGGGCGGCATCCATATGGCTGACCCCTGGATCATTTTCCAGCCGAGTGCGCACAGCCTCCATCTGGCTGGGTTGAATATCAATCACGAAGAACGATGGTGCCACTGAAGGCAATTCACGGGCGATGGCACCACGCAGGTTATTATCAATTTGACCAATGGCTGCCAACACGCTGAGGCCAAGCCCCAGTGACAACACCACCGCCTGTGCTTGACCGCCCGGCCCGGCAATGGCACCCAGCGCCAGCCGCAAAGCTACCCAGCCCCGAAACAGCCGTCGGCCGGCCAGAAAACCCGCTGTCAGGCGCAATATCCAACTGGCAACCAACAACAGCACAAATGCCACAAAAAGCCCTGCCGCCGCCCATAAAACCAGCACCAGCGCCTCAGTCAGCCATGCTGCCAGTCCGATGAGAAGGGCTAAAAGGGCCATGGTCGCCAATATATAACGCAGTCGTGGCCAGCCCGCCCGGCCACTTGCCACCTCTCGAAACAGCGCCGCCGGACGCACGTTTTCAACGCGTGCCAGCGGCCAGATGCTGAACAGCAAGGCCGCCAGCAGGCCATAAGCTGCCGCCTCGATCAGCGGGCGCAGGCGTGGGCGAAAATCTGCAGGAACCGGCAGGGCAGCCTCGATCAGCGGGCCCAAAAGCCAGGGGAAACCTGCTCCCAACATCAGGCCCAGCATCAGGCCCAACACTGTCATAGCCGCAATCTGAAGCAAGTATATCTGAAAGATCAAACGCCGCCCTGCCCCCAGTGTTTTCAAAACTGCGATGGTTGCGGTTTTCCGATCAAGATAGGCCCGTACGGCGGCGGCAATACCAACCCCGCCCACCGCCAACCCGGCCAACCCGACCAGCACCAGAAACGTCCCCAGCCGGTCAACAAAAATGCGCACCTCTGGTGTTGCGTCACGCGCATCCTGCCAACGCGCACCGGGAATGGCCGTGCGGGCCTGCGCCGCCAGTGCCTCAAGGTCAGTGTCCTCAGGCAAAAGCAGCCGCGTGGTTGTATCAAACAATGTGCCTTGGCCCAAAAGCCCGGAGGCCGCCAGATCAGCCCGCAATACCATCGAGCGTGGCCCAAGGCTGAAGCCACCCGAAGCGTTGTCAGGCGCGCTGATCAGGGCAGCCATCAGCACAAATTCCTGCACGCCCAAACGCAGAATATCGCCGGGCACAATCTCAAGGCGTGAGATGAGTAGCGGCTCCATAATCAGACCCGGCAGACCGTTGGCACCAGCAAAAGCCTCGGCCAGAGGCATCGGCGGCTCAAGCTCCAGCATGCCGATTAGCGGGTAGGCCGCATCCACCGCCTTCACCTGCGTCAGCCCGCGCTGTGCCCCCTCGCCCTCGCCCACCACCGCCATTGAGCGAAATTCGGCAATTTCGGAGAGCGCTATGGCGCGGGTCCGCATCCAGGCATGCTCGGCCTCATCGGCAAAACGATAGGTCAGCTCAATTGCCGCATCACCGCCCAGAAGGGCCGCGCCTTGTTCTGCCAGCCCGGCCTTAATACCCTCACGCACCCCGCCTATTGCGGCAATGGCGGCAACACCCAACGCCAGACAGGCAAGAAAAATGCCAAAGCCCTTGAGACCGCCGCGCAACTCACGCCGGGCCAGTCTTGTGGCAAGCATGAGGCTCATGGGCGCCGGCCCGCAAGCGGCATCTCAAGCCGCCCGTCGCGCAAGGCCAGCACCCGGTCGCAGCGCGCTGCCAGCTCGGGTGCATGAGTGACTAGAATAAGCGTTGCCTCGTGCCGGTCGCGCAGGCCAAAAAGCAGATCCATGATGGTCGCACCAGTGGACCCGTCAAGGTTGCCGGTAGGCTCGTCCGCCAGCAAAATATCAGGTCGGGGTGCGGCGGCGCGGGCCAAGGCGACACGCTGTTGCTCCCCACCAGAAAGCTGGGCCGGATAATGCCCCATACGAGCGCCCAGCCCCACCGCCTCAAGCTCGTCTGCTGCCCGTTCAAAAGCATCACCTGCCCCGGCAAGCTCAAGCGGGGTTGCAACATTCTCCAGCGCCGTCATTGTGGGAATCAGGTGGAACGACTGAAACACCACGCCAAAATGGTCACGGCGGATACGGGCCAGCGCGTCTTCACCCAAAGTGCCAAAATCATGGCCCAGCACGTTGACCTGCCCGCGACTGGCGCGCTCAAGCCCGCCAATCAGCATAAGGAGAGATGATTTGCCCGACCCGGACGGCCCCGTCAGCCCCAAAGTCTCGCCCTTATGGGCAGTCAGCGTGATCTCCTGCAAAATATCCACACGCCCGGCATTGCCGGTCAGGCTCAAACTCACCTTCTCAAGGGTCACGATAGGATTTGTCACAACACGGGCCTCTCAAATATTTCTCAAGGCACCATATGGTGCATTGCGCGGGCTTTCCAAGGCCATTTTGGCGCTGGTATTCTCAACCGGGCTGGCCATGGCTGATGAAATTACCCTGCTGGCCTTTGGCGACAGCTTGACGCAGGGCTATGGCCTGCCCCCTGAGCAGGGCTTCACGGCGCAGCTTGAAAATTGGATCGGGGCAGCAGGCGCCGAGGTGCGGGTGATAAACGGCGGCGTTTCAGGTGACACCACGGCAGGGGGAGCAGCGCGTATTAACTGGTCGCTGAGTGATGAGGTAGATGCGGTTATCGTGGCTTTGGGAGGCAATGATATGCTGCGCGGCCTGCCACCCGAGGAGGCAATGCGAAACCTTGGCCTAATTCTTGGTGAAATTCAGAAGCAGGGGCTACCCGCGCTACTGGTCGGCATGTCTGCGCCGCAGAATTTTGGCCCGGAATACAAAGCAGCGTTTGATGCTATCTACGCCGATTTAGCTATGGGGTACGATGTGGCGCTATTTGCCAACTTCCTGCAAGGGCTGGAAGATGTGGGCGACCGCCAAAAGGTCTTGGAGAACTATATGCAGGGCGATAGGCTGCATCCGAACGGGGCTGGTGTGGCGCTGATTGTAGCGAGGATAGGCCCGGAAGTGCTAAAGCTAATAGGGTTGAGGGAATAGAATTTGACTGCTTCGCCCTGGACTCAAACCAGTTTTCCGGAAAACCGGTTTTCCGGAAAACTGGAAACATGAATATAAGTATGTCTCGATGCGCCCGGTGCTAAATTCCTTGTGCTAAACTCCCGGTACAAAATTTATATTGCCAGTTCACCCATCTCTTTTTCTTTGTTTTTCAGTGAGACAGATCGGGGCCGGGAGAAATATTTCTTCAGGTCGCCGCCACTTCACGGACCTGCAAATCAAAAGCCGCTGCCATCAGAGCCTTGGTATATTCCGATTGGGGTGCTTCAAATATCTGATCCGCCAGCCCAGCCTCAACAATATCGCCGTTTTTCATCACCAACACCTTGTGTGCCAACGCCCGCACCACGCGTAAATCATGGCTGATGAACAGGTAGGCCAGCCCATGTTTCACCTGCAATTGTCGCAACAAATCAATGATCTGCACCTGTACTGTCATGTCTAAAGCGCTTGTCGGCTCGTCCAGCACCACCAGCTTGGGTCGCAGGATCATGGCCCGGGCAATGGCAATGCGCTGGCGCTGGCCGCCGGAAAATTCGTGCGGGTAACGGTGCATGCTCTCCGGCTCCAGGCCGACCTCCAACATGATTTCCCTAACCATTTCGCGCCGGTCACGCCCCGGCTCTAGCCCATGAATACTCAGCCCTTCGGCAATGATTTCCTCGGCTGTCATACGCGGGGAAAGCGAGCCATACGGGTCTTGAAACACGATTTGCATGTCCCGCCTGAGCGGCCGCAAGGTGCGCTCTGCCCGGCCCTGAATATCTTCACCTAGAAACACCACCTGGCCTTTGGAGGCAATCAAGCGCATCACCGCCAGCGCCAACGTGGTCTTGCCTGAGCCACTTTCACCAACAATGCCAATGGTTTCCCCCGCCCGCACTGAAAAGCTGGCGGCATTGACCGCCTTAACATGCCCCACCGTGCGCTTGAGCAACCCGCGATAGATTGGAAACCAGATGCGCAAATCTTTGACCCTGGCAATTTCCGGTGCTTTGCAGGACACTGGTTCTGGCTGCCCCGTGGCCTCGGCGTTCAGCAAGGTGCGCGTATATTCATGGCGTGGGTTGGCGAATATTTCCGCAGTCGGCCCGGCCTCGACAATTTTACCGTCTTTCATCACGCAAACCTTGTCAGAAATCCGGCGCACGATGCCAAGGTCATGGGTGATGAACAGCAGGCTCATGCCCTCGCTTTTCTTCAGTTCTGCCAAGAGGTCAAGAATTTGCGCCTGAATGGTCACATCCAGCGCCGTGGTCGGCTCGTCAGCAATTAACAATTCCGGGCCATTGGCCAGCGCCATGGCGATCATTACCCGCTGTCTCTGGCCACCCGATAGCTGGTGTGGATAGCTGTTCAGCCGCTCCTCCACCTCATCAAGGCCAACTTTCTTCAACAGTTCAATGATATGGGCACGCATGGCCGCCCCGCGCAGCCCCTGATGCAACGCCACTGATTCAGCCAGTTGTTTTTCCAGTGTATGCAACGGGTTGAGGCTGGTCATCGGCTCTTGAAAGATGAATGAAATATCATTACCACGAACCTTGCGCAGGTCTTTCTCGCGCGCGCCGATCATTTCGCGGCCCTCATATTTGACCGAGCCTGAAACCTGCGCGTTGCCGGGCAGCAGGGCTACCGTCGAGAGCGCTGTCACTGATTTTCCTGAACCACTTTCGCCCACCAGCGCCACGGTTTCGCCCTTCTCGATGCTGAAGGAAATACCGCGCAGAGCCGCATGCTCCTGCCCGTCCTGACGAAAGCTGACTGACAGGTTTTTGACTTCCAACACCTTCATTGCCCTGCTCATTGAAATGTCTTTCTCGGATCAAAGGCATCCCGCACGCCCTCGAATATGAACACCAAAAGCGACAGCAACACCGCGAAGGTCATAAAGGCAGTGAAGCCTATCCATGGCGCTTGCAGATTTTGCTTGGCCTGCCGGGTCAGCTCGCCCAGTGACGGTGAGCCCGGAGGCAGGCCGAAGCCGAGAAAATCAAGCGCTGCCAGCATTGAAATGGCACCCGTAATGATGAAGGGCATCATGGTCAGCGTGGCGACCATGGCGTTTGGCAGCATGTGGCGGAACATGATGACACGGTTGGAGACTCCCAGCGCTTTGGCCGCTCGGATATATTCAAAATTGCGAGCGCGCAAAAACTCGGCCCGTACCACCCCAGTCAGGGCTGGCCAGCCAAACAGCACCGAAACAAACACCAGCAGCCAGAACGAACGGCCAAGAATGGCAAACAGGATGATGATGACAAACAACGACGGGGTTGAACTCCAAATTTCCAGCAGCCGCTGAAAAATCAGGTCGGTCTTGCCGCCAAAATAGCCCTGCACCGCGCCTGCGATGATGCCAATCACCGAGGCAATGCCCGTAACGATCAGGGTGAAAAACACCGACAGGCGAAAGCCGTATATCACCCGCGCGCTAATGTCGCGCGCCGTGTCATCCGTGCCCAGCCAGTGCGTGGCATCCGGGGCCGAGGGCGCGTGGCCGCCAATGTCATTGATGGTGTTATAACTGAAAGGAATGATCGGCCAAAGCGCCCAGCCCCTCTCGATCACCTCGCCGGCAACCACCCCGTCAGCGGCATCCTCGATCACACCTTCAGGGTCGTCCCAGCAGGCTTGCAGCCCACCTGAAACAATCAGGCATTCGACTTCTATATCGCTGTAAACCGCCTCGGTCTTGAAATCGCCGCCAAAAGCGGTTTCCGGGTAAAAGTTCAGCACCGGCACAAAAATATCGCCGCGAAACTGCACCAGAAAGGGTTTGTCATTAGCGATGATCTCAGCAAACAGCGACAGGCCAAACAGGATACTGAAAATAATCAGCGACCAGAAGGCGCGCCCGTTACGGCGAAAATTACGCCAGCGGCGCTGGTTGAGGGGGCTGAGATTCATACCTGACGCGCCTCAAAGTCGATGCGCGGGTCAACAAATACATACATCAAGTCTGAAAGGATACCCACCACCAGCCCTACCAATCCGAACACAAACAGCGTGCCGAAGATCACCGGATAATCGCGCTGCAAGGCTGCCTCAAAGCCCATGCGCCCCAACCCATCAAGCGAGAACAGGGTTTCGATAATCACCGACGAGCCAAAGAAAATACCGAGAAACAGGCTGGGAAAGCCGGCAATGACAATCAGCATGGCGTTGCGAAAAACGTGACCATACAGCACCCGGTTTTCCGAAACCCCCTTGGCCCTGGCGGTGACCACATATTGCTTTTGGATCTCGTCGAGGAAACTGTTTTTAGTTAGTAGGGTCAGGGTGGCAAAGCCGGAAAGGGACAAGGCCAGCACCGGCAGGGCGATGTGCCAGAAATAATCGAGGATCTTGCCAATCACGCTCATGTCTTCCCAACCATCCGAGGTCAGGCCGCGCAACGGGAATATCTGCCAATATGAGCCGC
>CAYNXK010000051.1:0-4623 GCA_964401125.1 uncultured Aliiroseovarius sp. | reverse complement strand
CGGAATGGCATAAGCCACGATGATGATGCCCGAGGTCCAGGTGTCAAAACGCGAACCGTCGCGCACGGCTTTGCGGATGCCCAGCGGGATCGAGACGAGATAGGCGATCAGCGTTGCCCACAAGCCCAGCGTGATCGATACGGGAAGCTTTTCCTTAACCAGATCAAACACCTCGACCGAGCGAAAATAGCTGGTGCCGAAATCCAGCCGCATATAATTCCACATCATGGTGAAAAAGCGCTCGACCGGCGGCCTGTCAAAGCCAAATTCGCGTTCAAGCTGGGCGATAAATTCCGGCGGCAGGCCGCGCGCCCCAAGATAGCGCTCGCTGCCGCCGGTCGCATCCAAAATCACGCTATCAGTGCCGGCAATGGTCTCAAACACATCACCCTCGCCCTCCATCTGGGCAATGATCTGCTCTATCGGCCCGCCGGGCACGAACTGGGTCAGCGTGAAGTTGAGGATCATGACCCCGAGAAGTGTCGGGATGATAAGCAACAACCGCCTGATGATATAGGCGCCCATATTTCTTTCCTATGCCTGTTACTGCCTTGTTTTTCAGTCTTAGTTCAGCGCCCCGGCGGCTTTCAGCGCCTCGTATTTATCCGCATTGAACCACCAGAAATCAAGGTGGCCAAGCGCGTAGGGTGGCAGTGGGTCAGGGTATTCCAACATATTGAAATAGGCGACCGTATGCACATCCTTGAACCATTGCGGCACCCAGAAGTGCATGGCCCGCATGGTGCGATCCAGGGCGCGCACCGCAACCACTAGCTCTTCCTTGGTGTTGGCATTGCGAACAATCTCAATCAGCGCATCCACCGCCGGATCAGCCACACCGGCAGTATTGAACACTGAAACCTCCATGTCTCGCGCGCCAAAGCGTTGCTCCAGACCACTGCCCGGCTCATCACCAACGCCCATATGGTCGGTGATGATATCATAGTCAAACGAACGCCGCCGTTCAACGAATTGCGCGTTATCAACCCGGTTCAGCTTGGCCTCGACCCCAAGGCGGATCAAGTTCTCAACAAAAGGGTTTATGACCCGGTCAAAGGCCGGGCTGCGCTCAAGAAACTCGACCTTCAGGGTTTCGCCAACTGCATTACGTCGGATGCCGTCATCGCCGACTTTCCAGCCCGCTTCATCCAGCAAGTCAGAGGCGCGGCGCAAATTGGCGCGGTCAAGCTGGCGCATGCCGGATGTGGCGGCCATGACCACGGGATCGGTCAGCACACCGGGCGGCAACAAGTCGGCCAGCGGCTCCAGCAGGGCCAATTCCTCGGGCGAAGGCAGGCCTTCAGCCGCCAGATAGGAATTTTCGGCAAATGAGTTGATCCGGGCGTAAAGGCCAAAGAACAGGGTTTCATTTGACCATTCAAAGTTGAACATCAGGCCAAGAGCTTCGCGCACCCGCACATCCTGAAATTTCTCATGGCGCATGTTGAAAACAAAAGCCTGCCCCGAGGCCTGCCTGCCATTCGCCAGCTCGGACTTAACCACGTGGCCTTCTTCAAGCGCCGGAAAATTGTAGCCCGTCGCCCATTGTTTGGACGAATTTTCATTGCGGAAGGTGTAAACCCCTGCCTTGAAGCCCTCAAACGCCGCGGCACCATCGGCGAAATACTCAATACGGATGCTGTCAAAGTTGTTACGGCCAATGTTCAGGGGCAGGTTCTGGCCCCAATAATCTGGGTTGCGCCGGTAAATGATACGCTTGTTCGTCTCAAAACTTTCAAGCATATATGCCCCGGTGCCCATGATCGGAATCTGATTGCTTTCATCCAGCCGATATTCATTGGCTTCCATCCAGGCTTTTGAGAAAACCGGCGTTGCCCCGGCCTGAGAAATACGGTCGCGCATCGGCGCCGTCTCAATAAAGCTGAATTTCACCCGTGCCTCGTCCAGCGCCTCAACATGTGAGATAATACGTAAAACTGCTTGGCGGTAGCTGGGCAGTCCCTGCTCCATAAACAATTCATGGGTAAAGACCACATCCGCCGCTGTGACCTTGGTGCCATCGGCAAAGCGGGCCTCCGGGCGCAGGGTGAAAATCACCCATTCGCGGCCCTCGGGATATTCCAGGGTCTCGCACAGCAAACAATAGTTTGAACCGATTTCATCCGCCGTACTCTCCATCAGCCGCTCAATACCAATCGAGGCCATCTGTGCCGGAACCCCCTTGCGGGCAAAAGGGTTGAAGCTGTCAAAAGTGCCGCTCCGGTTGGAAATGATGATTTCGCCGCCCTTGGGGGCGTTTGGGTTGACATAATCCAGATGCGGAAAATCAGCCGGGTATTTCAAATCCCCAAAGGTCGAAATGCCGTGGGCGCTGGTGGTCTCGCCTTCGGCACGGGCCGCATAAGCGGTTATCAATAGCAAGAGAGCGGCCAATGGCAGGAAGAAAAGTGCCCATTGCAGGCCCGGCACATGTTTGTGCGCTTTGGCCTTGGCAAGCATGCGGGGTTTTCTCTGCAACATCGGATTCTCCTTCGTATGATCCGGCGGTTTTCGCCAAATGTACTGAAACCCAAGCTAAAGCCGCAGCCGGTCACTATTCAAGTTGAGATTTCGTGAAGTTTTGGTGAACGGCACATTCTCGGGTGTTTTATCACGAAAAAGGCCGCCCTTTTTACGGAGCGGCCCAAATTTCATTTTCAGCAGCCAGCTTATCCGCCGATCGTTGCCAGGTAGGCAATCAGGTTGGCGCGGTCACTTTCCTTGCTAAGGCCGGCGAAAGACATAGTGTTGCCCGGCATGAAGGCCCTTGGGTTTTTCAGGAACTGATACAATGCCTCAGCATCCCAGATACCGCCAAATTCTGCCATCGCATTTGAGTAGTCAAAGCCTTCCGCCGTGCCCTTGGGCCGGTCAAGTATGCCGGTCAGATACGGCCCGGTTGAGTTAACTCCGGCCTCCAGCTTGTGGCAGGCCTTGCATTTATTATAAACTCTTTCACCTCTGGTGATGTCAGCAGCGGCCAGAAGTTCAGATAAGGGAACTTTGACAACCTCTTCAACAACAGCATCGTCATCATCAGGCACGGCAATGATGAAGCCTGGCTTGTGGGCCTCGTCGCCATACCCGTAAATTCCGGTGTAATAAAGCGTGTCAGCCGCCCAGCTGCCCAGCATGAAGAATAACAGCGCGCCAAAGAAAGCGCCGCCGGTCTTGGTCATTGTCATTGTATCGAACATGTTGCGTTCCGTATGATCCCAGTTCAGAGTCTTTCTAAACGCTTCCCTTGACACATTTCAAGCTATATGAGGCGCGACTAGGTGCCTTTGTAGCGTAAAAACATGAAAGATAAACTAAATGGCTGGTTATATTGCCTTTCAGGGCGCACCCGGTGCCTACTCGCATCAGGCCTGTATCGAAGCGCGGCCGGGCTTTAAACCTATGGCCTGCCACTCATTTGAGGAGGTAATGGCGGCCGTGCGCACAGGCAAGGCAGAACTGGCCATGCTGCCGATTGAAAACACCACTTACGGGCGGGTGGCGGATATCCACAGATTGCTGCCGGAAAGTGGCCTGCATATCATTGACGAGGCGTTTGTGCGGGTACGCATCAACCTTCTGGCCAATGCCGGAGCAAAACTTGAGCAAATCAAGACCGTGCGCGCCCACCTTGTGCTGATTCCCCAAAGTGCGGCCTTTCTCAAGCGCCATGGCATCACCGGCATTGCTGCGGCAGACAGTGCCGGGGCGGCGATTGAGCTGGCAGCGAGTGGGCGGCACGATGAGGGGGTGCTGGCCGGTAGCCTCGCGGCTGAAATCCATGGGCTGGAGGTGTTGGCCCGTGACATTGAGGATCACGGCCATAATACCACCCGCTTTTTGATCATGGGGCGCGAGGCTGACCTCAATCACCGGAGCACAACCGGCATGATGACAACTTTCGTATTTCAGGTGCGCAACATTCCGGCGGGGCTTTACAAGGCAATGGGGGGCTTTGCCACCAATGGCGTCAACATGACCAAGCTGGAAAGTTACATGGTAAACGGGGCATTTTCGGCAACGCAATTCTATGCTGATATCGAAGGTCACCCGGATGATGACAATGTGCAGCTTGCGCTGGACGAGCTGGATTATTTCACCTCGCACATCAAGGTTTTGGGGGTTTATCCAAAGAACCCGGCACGAGGCTAAAGCATTTCTCACTGCAACAAACCAAGGGAGCGCGCCTTTGCATTTGATCCAGCAGCAGGCCGATGTGGATGAGGGGGCGGCATGGCTGGCCCGCCTTGAGCCACGTTTTGCCGCCGCCCTCAGGTTGACCGGGCCCTTGCCACTAAGGCGCAGGCCCGACGGATTTACCGCAATGTTGGGCGCGATTGTCAGTCAACAAGTTAGCCTGGCTTCGGCAGCGGCAATCTGGGCGCGCCTTGAACTCGCGGGCCTGAATGAGGCGCGCCAAGTGCTTGCTGCAAGTGATGAAGATTTGCGCAATGTTGGCCTGTCAGGCCCCAAAGTGCGGTATGTGCGCGCCCTGGCCGAGGCAGACCTGCCTTATGGCGCATTGCGGTAGATGCCGGATGAGGCGGTCATTGCAAAGCTGTGCGAAGTGGTTGGCATTGGCCGCTGGTCTGCCGAAATATATGCCCTGCAATCGTTGGGTCGCCC
>CAYNXK010000050.1:0-12146 GCA_964401125.1 uncultured Aliiroseovarius sp. | reverse complement strand
ACAAGCATTGGGCGCGGCACCAAGTTGGATAACCTGGTCCATATTGGCCATAATTGCGAGATCGGTGAAGATTGCCTGATCTGCGGTGCCGTGGGAATTGCCGGTTCGGTACGCATTGGCAACCGGGTTGTGCTGGCGGGTCAGGTTGGGGTGACTGATAATATTTTCATCGGCGATGATGTGATTGCAGGTGGCCGCACCTCGATTTTCTCCAATGTGCCCAGTGGGCGGGCGATCTGGGGTACGCCGGCGGTAAGGTTGGAGGCCCAAATGGCTATTAATAAAGAAACCCGCCGCTTGCCCCGCCTGGCCGACAGGCTGCGCGCGCTTGAAAAAACCGTGTCGCAGATAGAAAACCGCCGCCCTGAATAGAGCGGCGCTTTAAGTTCAGTTATTCAGCAGTAGGGGCCAGAGAATCAAACCCGGCGGTAAACCCGGTCAGCGAAACTGGCAGCTGCACTTTCTGGTCCGGGGCACCTGCTGGCACGATGGTAATTGTGGCATTGGCCCCACGTTTAAAGGCAGCCACTTCATCAGCCGTCAGCCCGATTTGGGAAAAACAGCCGACCTGAGTGCAAAAGCGAAACGGATAGCGTTTGGTCTGGCCGCCATCAATGCTGATTGTTAACTGTTGGGTCAGCAAGGTTTGCAATGGCACCACAATTGTCGCCCCGGCGGCGGCCTGGCCACCTTCGGGCAGGTGCAAAATTGTGATTTCGGCAGTGGCCTGGCCACTTTCGTCTCTCAGAAGCTGATAAAGCTGGCAGGGGTCATCGCTGTCAGGGTTGTAAATGCACTTGCGTTCCCAGTCGCCAAATACTTCGTCAACATAGGTGCTGCCTGGCTCACGGCCTGCCCCCACAACTTCTCCCATGTTCAGCGGCGGATCTGTTTCTGGCTGCTCGGAAGTTTCAGCAGCCGGCTCTTCAGTCGTCTGAGTGCTGCTTTCCTGCGCCCAGAGCGGGGCCGCTAGCAGCATTACCGAAAGGCCGAGGGCCAGTGGTTTCCAAAACTTCGTATTCATCAGGTATCCCTTTTGCAAAACTATCAGAAAAGTCATATCACGGCTTTTTCAAAGTGTCAGGGGGCGGCGGTTTAATTCATGAGGGTTTTGCGGGATTTCCGCCGATAGACGGTAGCCAAAAAGGAAAAAGAGTCCGTAATTCGGACCCTTTTCCATTTTTTATAGTTCTCCCTGTCGGACTGGCCAACTTTAACACTTTAGGTCAAATGGTCGCAGGGGTCAACAGGCCAAGCCAGGCCAAAAGAGTCAAAATTTGGAATCATAAAAAAGCCGCGCCCTAAGGCGCGGCAAGTCTGACAGGGAGGAAATATTCAGGCGTAAGAGGACATGCGCCCGAATGCCTATAGACTGGCAGAAAAGCATTAAGAATGTATGTTCACCACAGAATGAATATCAAGGCACAGGAGCGCATAATATGCAGGAACAGATTTTTTTAGGTGGCGGTGGGGTGGAATACGCTGAAAAGCAAGGCCTTTTGCTGAAATACGCCAACCGCCACGGGATGATTGCCGGGGCGACAGGAACCGGAAAAACAGTGACTCTGCAAATCCTTGCCGAGGAATTTTCTGCCGCCGGGGTGCCAGTGTTTTTGTCGGATGTCAAAACCGACCTGTCCGGGCTGGCCAAAGCCGGGCGTGAAGATGCCAAATTGCACGAGGCTTTCACAAAACGCGCCGGGATCATCGGCTTTGAGGGCTACACTTATAATAGTTTTCCGGTCACCTTCTGGGATATTTACGGTGAATCCGGCCATCCTGTGCGCACCACCGTGGCTGAAATGGGCCCCCTCTTGCTGGCCCGTCTGTTGGAGTTAACCGAGGCGCAGGAGGGGGTTTTGAACATCGCCTTCCGGGTTTCAGATGATGAAGGCCTGCCGCTGCTGGACCTGAAAGACCTGCAGGCGCTTCTGGTCTGGGTCGGGCAAAATGCCCGCGCGCTATCCTTGCGTTTCGGCAATGTCTCGAGGGCCTCGGTGGGGGCCATTCAGCGCGCTCTGCTGGTGCTGGAAAACCAGGGTGCCACGCACCTGTTTGGCGAGCCGGCCTTGGAGCTTACCGACATCATGCGCATTGACCCTGACGGGCGCGGGCGTATTTCCATTTTAGCGGCCGACAAGCTGATGCACGCGCCCCGGCTTTACGCCACCTTTTTGCTTTGGTTGCTAAGCGAATTATTTGAGGAATTACCGGAGGTTGGCGACCCTGATAAGCCAAAACTGGTATTTTTCTTTGACGAGGCGCACCTGCTGTTTGATGACGCGCCCAAAGCCTTGATAGACAAGGTGGAACAGGTGGCGCGGCTGATCCGCTCCAAGGGGGTCGGGGTGTACTTTTGCAGCCAAAACCCGGCGGATGTGCCTGAAGATATTCTTGGCCAACTTGGCAACCGGGTGCAACACGCCCTGCGGGCCTTTACGGCGCGGGACCGCCGCGAGCTGCGCCAGGCGGCCGAAACCTACCGTGACAATGAGAGATTTTCCACTGAACAGGCCATCCGTGAGGTTGGGGTGGGCGAGGCGGTGACTTCAATGCTTATAGCCAAGGGTATACCGGGCATTGTCGAGCGCACGCTGATCCGCCCGCCCGCCTCGCAACTTGGGCCGATCAGCAAGCAGGAACGTGCAGAGATCATCAAAAAATCACCTATTGCTGGCAAATATGAGGCGGCACTGGACCGGGTAAGCGCCTATGAAACCTTGAAAATTCGTGCTGAAAAGGCAGCAGTTGAGGCCGAGGTGGCTGAGCAGGCAGAAGAGAAAGCCGAAATGGCCGAGCGTGAATATCGCGCCGGGAGGCGCTATTCAGGCAGCCGTGTCGGGCGCTCCACGTCACGCCGCAGGGGCAAGTCGCAAAGTTTTGGCCAAGCTATGACAGATGTTGTGCTGAAAGAACTGAAAGGCCCGACTGGGCGGCGCATTGTGCGCGGCATTTTTGGCACCCTGTTTAAGGGGCGGTAACAATGGCCGGCCATTGTTACCGCCACCAGCCAGAAAGCAGACAATTCTTTAGCCTTATGGGCTCATCAACGGGCCGCAGGCTGTGGTGCAGACGACAAACCCAACCTCACCACTGGTAAAATCTATGGTTTCTGATCGCCCAAGAGCGCCTACTCTCATGGTTCCAGTGGCCTCGCCCTGAATGATATTGGCGTCCGCCACGCCGGGATTGCTGGACATAAAATTACCGGCGAGGTCAAAATTAGTGTTGAATGTTATAGCAAAACCCCGGGCTGCCCCACTCAGGGCACCGTTTAGGTCAGCCGTCATAGAGGTTCCGGAAACAGCTCCGTTGCTGATGGTCAGCACGCCGCCCAGCAATTGGGATTCAAAATCATTACTGTCTTCGGCCAAAATATTGATATTACTTGCCTGACCAGTGATGGTTGCCGATGAAAAATCTATAGTCATTTCCATGTCGGCAATAATGCCCGAGGTAGCGCTAGCCAATGAGCTGATTTGGCCGGAATAGGTCGCCATCCCTCCAGAGGGCATATTGCCAAGACTGGTCCCGGCCAGCCCTCCAGCGCTATTAAAAATAAGGTCTGCGGCCAAGAGATCATCGCCATCCATAGTGGGTGGCGTAGGTGTGGCGCAGGCAGCGAGGCTCAGTAGCAAAGGCAAGCCCAGCATTCCAAATTTTATCCGCATTCATATGGCTCCGGCTATGGTTTAATATCTTCCCAAGGGGGTGCGCCCTTGTGTTTACAGCCGGTTCACTCATGATTTATTAAGAGCGGGTAATTTTTTAAGAGATAGGCACTATATTAAGCCGTATTAAGCCGTATTAAGCCGTTTACCCCTTGAAAAGAGAAAGCCGCCCCGCCCCAAAAGGGGAGGGCGGCCTCCTGCTCGCGCGTCCTGATTGCTCAGGAACCTCAGGAATTAGATTTCAGCCAGGTCAGCACGGTTTCCGGGCTGCTTTCACCGTAAGGGTCTTCGGTGTGGTTGTCATCGCGGCCCGGCTCTTCAAACCAGGCTTCAATAATGCCATCATTCACCACCGCCGCATAGCGCCATGAGCGCGGGCCAAAGCCGATGTTGCTTTTATCAACCAGCATACCGATTTTGCGGGAGAACTCGCCGGCACCATCAGGGATAACCTTGACGTTTTCCAGATTTTGGCTGGCAGCCCATTTGTTCATAACAAAGCTGTCATTAACGCTCATGCAGTAAATTTCATCAATGCCCTGAGCGGCAAAGCCCTCGGCACCCTTCTCATAGCCCGGAAGCTGGTAGGTTGAGCAGGTCGGGGTAAAAGCACCGGGCAGCGAGAACAGCACCACACGCTTGCCTTTGAAATAATCGTCGCTGGTCATTTCCTGCCAACGAAACGGGTTATCACCGCCGACGTTTTCATCACGGACACGGGTCTTAAAGGTTACGGCGGGAACACGTACACCTGTTTGCATTAATATATCCTCTCGTATTTAGTTGTTTGTGAGTTGGCGATTGGGGAATCTCTTCCCGGCGGCTTTCGGCAGATTAGAAAGATTCCAACAAACATACAATGGACAAAAACTGGGCACAAAAACTGGGCACAAAACGAGTGCAAACGTGCATAAAAACAGGCGCGGCAAGCCTCCCGCCGAAGCTTGCCGCGTTCCGGGTCGCGCTTAAAGCTACCTGATTTTCAGCTCAAAGCAGCCCTGGCGGCACGGATACCGTCACCGTAAGCTTGGCTGATCTGGTCGTAATGAGCCAGCGCCCGATTGATGATCTCCTCTGGCACAGATTGCATGGCCTCGGCGGTGTTGGAATAAAGCCGGGCGCGCTGGCCTGCATCCATCAGATCATGCAAGGCACGGGGTTGGGAATAATCATCATTATTCAGGCGGTGGTCATGACGGTCAACAACCCCTGAAAGCGGCAGGGGAGGCTCTGCCACGTTGGGGTTTTCCACCGGGCCATCAAAAGAGTTCGGCTCGTAAAAGGCATCATCCGAGCCGTGTTTATGGCCAAAGAAATTCATCGCGCCATCTTTGTGGTAATGGTGGACCGGGCATTTGGGCTGATTGACCGGCAGCGCTTCATAATGGGTGCCAAGGCGGTAGCGATGCGCGTCAGCATAGGAAAATATCCGCGCTTGCAACATCTTGTCAGGCGAATGCCCAATGCCCGGCACCGTATTGGAAGGGCTGAAGGCGGCCTGCTCGATTTCGGCAAAGTAATTGTCGGCGTTGCGGTTCAGCTCCATCACGCCGACCTCGATCAACGGATAGTCGCCATGGGGCCAGACCTTGGTCAGATCAAACGGGTTGAAAGGCGCTGTGGCGGCTTGAGCCTCGTCCATCACCTGTATCATGAAGCGCCAGCTTGGGAAGGTGCCGGCCTCGATGCCGCCAAACAATGCCTCTTGATAGCCCTCGCGGGTTTTGCCGGTAATGGCTTCGCCTTCACGGTTGGTGTAATGCGCGTGCCCCTGATTGGTTTTGAAGTGGAACTTGACCCAAAAACGCTCGCCCTCATGGTTCCACAGGGAGTAGGTGTGCGAGCCATAGCCGTTCATCTGCATGGGCGTTTGGGGCAAGCCGCGATCTGACATCAAGATAGTGACCTGATGCAGCGCCTCTGGGGAAAGCGACCAGAAATCCCACATAGCCGTGGGCGAGCGCATATTGCTGCGCGGGTGGCGTTTTTGCGTGTGGATGAAATCAGGGAACTTGAGCGGATCACGCACAAAAAACACCGGCGTGTTATTACCCACAAGATCCCAGTTGCCCTCTTCGGTGTAAAATTTTAGGGCAAAGCCGCGCACATCACGCTCATGATCAGCGGCACCCAGTTCGCCAGCCACAGTGGAGAAGCGCGCGAGCATCGGCGTTTCAGCCCCCGGCTGTAGGGCTTTTGCCCGGGTGTAGCGTGAAATATCGCCGGTAATCTTCAGGCTGCCAAAGGCACCCCAGCCCTTGGCATGGACCACCCGTTCGGGGATACGCTCGCGGTTTTGATGCGCCAGTTTTTCCAGAAGCTGCCAGTCCTGCATTAGCACCGGGCCGCGCGGGCCTGTGGTTATGCTGTTTTGATTATCGGCAATCGGCGCACCGGCTGTGGTGGTCAGGCAAGTTTTTGACATGATGTGGCTCCCGGTCAGTTGCTGGAATAAGTACGGCTTGTGGGGAAAGTATAGATTGAATGCTATATAAATATAATTGTAAATTACTTTGGATTTCATTAGATTGGGTTATGGATGTAACATTGCGCCAACTCACCTATTTTATCGCCTTGGCTGAAACACGGCATTTTGGCCGGGCCGCTGAACGCGTGCATGTGACTCAGCCAGCCCTGTCCGTGCAGATGCGCGAGTTGGAAAAACGCTTGGATACAGCCTTGCTTGACCGCTCGGCGCGGCGTGTGGCCTTGACCCCGGCCGGGCAGGAAGTTCTGGCCACAGCGCAGCGTATGCAGGCAGAAATGGCCCGGCTGAAGGATGCCTTGCGTTGGCGCTCCGGGCTGTCAGGGCGCCTCAGGCTCGGAGTTATTCCCACGGTTGCGCCCTATCTGCTGCCTCTTGCCCTGCCGATGTTGCGCCTCAGGGGGGAGGCACTTGATCTGAGGGTGCGTGAAGCAATGACCGCGGAATTGCTGGATGATCTGGCCGATGGGCGGCTGGATGTGGCAGTGCTGGCGCTGCCTGCCGGCGGCGGGCTGGGGCTTTTGGAATTGCCCCTGTTTCAAGACCGCTTCCTGCTGGCCGGTGCCCCGGCCCAAATCGAAACCCTGCGCACCAGGCATGAAGCACTCAGCCCCGGCGGGCTGGACCCAAACCGCCTGCTGCTGCTGGATGATGGCCACTGCCTTGCCACTCAGGCGCTTGAGGTTTGCGGCTTGGAGCGTTCCGCCACGCGTATGGACCTTGGCGCCAGCTCTCTGGCCACCCTTTGCCGCTTGGTGACCGAGGGCTTTGGCCTGACTTTTCTGCCCGAAATCGCTCTGGCCGCGGAAAGTGCTGCTGCACCGGGCATGGCAACCTTGCGCTTTCCCGCCCCAGAGCCTGCCCGCGAAATCGGGCTGGTGCGCCGTGATCTGTCGGGCAACGATACCTGGTTTCATGAACTGGCCGACATCCTGCGCACCGCCAGCGCCCGGCTTTTGGCGCAAGCGGAGATGGCTTGTGTAGCCCGACCGCAGAGCGTAAAGCAAAGTCAATGGAGGCCATGATGCGCGATCTTAAAATTCCCGATAGCCGCCACCCGGAAAAGGCTCATCGCCCGGATCAGGCTCAGCTGAAAAAGCCCGCATGGATTCGCGTGCGCGCCCCCGGCGGGGCGGCCTATGCTAAAACCAGCCGCATCATCAAGGAACACGGGCTGTCAACTGTCTGTCAGGAGGCCGGTTGCCCCAATGTGGGTGAATGTTGGTCGGCGGGCCATGCTACAATGATGATCATGGGTGAAATATGCACCCGTGGCTGTAGCTTTTGCAATGTGGCCACCGGCAAGCCGAATGCGCTTGATGTGTTCGAGCCGGGGCGGGTTGCCGAGGCGGTAAAAAAACTTGGCCTGGCCCATGTGGTGATAACCTCGGTGGACCGCGATGATTTGAGCGATGGCGGTGCTGTGCATTTTGCCCAGACCATCCGGGCCATTCGCCACCGCGCGCCTGATACCACCATTGAGGTTCTTACCCCTGATTTTCTCAAATGTGATGCCAGCGCGCTGGAAATGGTGGTCGAGGCGCGCCCGGACGTGTTCAACCACAATCTGGAGACCGTGCCCGGCCTGTACCCCACAGTGCGCCCCGGCGCGCGCTATTTTCACAGCTTGCGGCTGCTTCAGCGGGTCAAAGAGCTGGACCCCAGCATGTTTACCAAATCCGGCATCATGGTGGGGCTGGGCGAGGAACGGCAGGGGGTTTTGCAGGTGATGGATGACATGCGCGCCGCTGATGTGGATTTTCTGACCATCGGCCAATATTTGCAGCCAACGCCCAAGCACCATGCTGTCAGGAGTTTTGTTACCCCGGAGGCGTTCAAATCCTACGAGAAAGCTGCCTATGGCAAGGGTTTTGACATGGTCTCGGCCACGCCGCTGACCCGCTCCAGCTACCATGCGGGTGATGATTTTTCGCGCCTGCGGGCGGCACGACTGGCCAAGCTGGGATAAGAGGCAACTTAAGGAACCTCTGATTAAGCAGGGATTTTGCAAAAATTCCAGCCCCCGACCAAGAAGCCCGCACAGGGCTTCGCCCTGCACACCGGTGGGGCGAAATGAACCAGAATTGATTGCCCGCGTCATTCCAATTACACATGCCTTTTCAACAGGATACAACGGTGAAAAGCCCCCGCCGTCACGCTGGAAGCGTGCCTCCGGCACGACGGGCGGGCGGGGGCTGGAATTTTTGCAAAATTCCGGGCGGAACGTTGCTCTAAGGCTGCGCTGGCACTTGTTTCAGGTAACGGACAATGGCGGTGCGGTCGCTTTCCGGCAGGCGGGCAAGGTTGCTGATAACCAGAGCCATATGGCCCCCGGCCACGTCAAAATCAGGGGTGAAACCGGTAGCTAAATAGAAGGCAAGGTCAACCTCTGACCAGTCAAGCTTGGCCGGCGTGATGTTGGGAAAGCTGCCCTTGCCTGATGGATCAGGGCCACCGGCGAGCCAGTAATCACGTTTCAGCCCACCCAGAAGGTTGCGCGGCGTATGGCACTCGCCGCAATGCCCCAGAGCTTCAACCAGATAGCGCCCGCGCTTTGTTTCTGCATCAAGTTCTCCCTGTAACACCCAGTCATCATTGAGATAAAGAAATTTCCACAAGCCATTTCCGGCGCGGATATTGAAGGGAAAAGCCAGCTCATGCGGGCTACTGGGCTGGGCCGAATGCGGCAAGGTCATAAGGTAGGCATGCAGGTCAACAATATCCTGCGCCGTGGCGCGCCGATAAGATCCATAGGGGAAGGCCGGGTAATAATGCTGACCCGTGGGCGAGGTGCCGTTATGCATGGCGTTATAGAGATCAAGGGCGCTCCAGCCGCCAATGCCATGCACCGGGTCGGGCGAAATATTGGGTGCGATGAAGCTGCCAAAGGGCGAGGCAAAACTCTGGCCACCCGCAAGCACCAGCCGGGCCTCGTCCTGAGCATTCGGGGCGGCATTCGGGGCGGCATTCTGGACCATGTGGCATGAGGCACAGCCACTGGCATCAAAGACCAACTCACCATGGCTGACATCAGCAATCAGCCCAGCCAGCACTTCAGCACCGTCAAGGCGGGGGCGGGTGAGCCAGAGAGCCAGCAGAGCGGCGAGAAGGGTAAGGAGGATCAGGCGGCGCATTATTTATGAGACCTGCGGAGTGGCATATCCCCCCCCCGCAAGCCTCTCCCTCGCTATTCCTCCGACTGCCTGTAGGCCTTGTGGCAAGCACTGCAAGCACCGCCAAGTGGCCTCATCGCCGCCTGCAGCGCCGCCAGATCGGTACTGGCAGCCGCAACCATGGCATCAGCCGCCTCGGTCAGCGCCATGGCCTTGGCACCGACATCGGGGAAATTTTCCCAAAGGCCAGGCAAAGCGGCCCCGGTCTCGATGCTCAGAATATCCGAGCCTGCAGGCCACATGGCAGCACTGCCCATCCGGCTCAGCGCGGCCAGATTATTGGCCGCAATGTCTGCAGCGGCACTGTCATAATCAATAGCCCCCTTGGCCATAGCTCCTAACTGGCTGATATTGAAGGCATAAAGTTGCATCAACCCTTGCCGGGCAGCAAGCTCTGCTTCAAATTCGTGGCCCGGAATGTTATGCTCCGGTGTTGCGTAAAGCCCGGTGGCGAAGATCCCGGCGGCAATTGCGCCAAGGTATAGCTTGCGGGTTATGAACATTCGAATCTCCCTATACTGGTCTAAGGCCAGCTTATCTGTTAGGAAAATATATGATACTCAGGAAAATCGCAGAGGAGCTGTGCAAAAATGCACCGAAACTGGGATGATATCCGCTTTGTGCTGGCCGTGGTCGAGGCTGGCAGCCTGACCGGGGCCGCCCGGAAACTGAAGGTCAACCACGCTACGGTGCTGCGCCGGGTCAACCGTTTTGAGGAGCAAAGCGGGGTTGTTATGTTTGAGCGCAATGCCCGTGGCCTGCTGGTGGCACCACAACGGCGCAAGGTGCTGGCGGCAATGCGCATAATGCAGGCAGCGGAACAGGCGGTGGAGCGCGCTCTGACGGCCACCCAAACCACGTTGGCCGGAATAGTGCGCCTGACCTCGACCGATACATTTTGCCAGGAGATCCTGCCGCCTATTCTTGCGCGCCTGCTTGATCAGGCCGAAGCGCTGACGATCGAGCTGAACGCGGCCAACGCGCATGTTAGCCTGGCCGAGCTTGATGCGGATATTGCAATCCGCCCAACCACGAAACTGCCCCCGGAACTGGTTGGGCTGCATGCCGGGCAGATGGGGTTTGCGCCATATGCGGCCCCCAGTGGCACGGTTCCCAGTAGCACGGCCCCCAGTAGCACGGCGCGCTGGCTGGGGTTGTCTGGCGCTCTTGGCCGCTCAGTGCCGGCGCGCTGGATGGCCGAACATGTGCCCGAAGCCGAAATATCTGCCCGCGCGGATTCGTTTCTGGTGCTGCGTGAAATGGCGGCGGCGGGGCAGGGGCGTGTGCTGCTGCCAACGTTTTTGGGCGACAATGATACACGCCTTGTTCGGCTAGACATGGCTGAGTGCAAAGGCACCAAGGCGCTAATGGTGGATATCTGGGTTGCCTCCCACAGGGACATGGCCAACGTGCCGCGCATCCGCATGGTGCGTGAATTGTTGGCCCAAGCCCTGTTGCAGGATGCGCACCGGATAACAGGACGCAGCAGTTGAGCCGAAAGACTTTATGACAGGGCTTGAGCGCCGCTGAGTTTTAACCTCCCAGCGGGCTATTCATCGGTGAACCTGACTTTACCGATATGTGCAAGATTACGGTTTCTTTGTGCATAATCAATGCCATACCCAACAACAAACTCATCGGGTATTTCAAAGCCAATCCAATCGGCGGCCACGTCCACTTCGCGGCGCGATGGCTTGTCAAGCAGGGCAATGGTTTTCAGTTTTTCTGGTGATTTGGCCAGCAACAGCTTGACCACGTGTTTCAAGGTGTAGCCGGTATCGACAATATCCTCGACCACCAGCACATCACGCTTCCAGATTTCGCCGCGCAGATCTTTCAGAATACGCACCTCGCGGCTGCTTTCCATTTTGTTGCCATAAGACGAAACCTCAATGAAATCGACCTCCACCGGCAGGTCAAGCTCGCGCACCAGATCAGCAATAAACACGAACGAGCCGCGCAGCAGGCCAACCACGACCAGCTTGTCAGTGCCTTCAAACTCGGCTTGAATTTCACCCGCTAGCGCTTCGACCCGTGCGGCGATGGCTTTGGCCGAAATCATCGGCTCAATCACATATGGACGTTTTGGCATGTTGCCCCCTTGCCCCCTTGATTTCCTCAGCTTACTCTAAGACATGTAGGGCCAAGGATACGAGTAGAAAAGTAAGATGCCGACCCATTCTGAGAAAAGAATACTGCCTTACCGCCCTGAGCAAATGTATGGCCTGGTTGCCGATGTGGAGCGTTACCCGGAATTTCTGCCGTGGAATTCGGCTGCCCGCATCAAATCACGCCGCGATATTGGGGAGGGGCGCGAGGAGGTGCTGGCCGATCTGGTGGTCAGCTTCAAGGTGTTCCGCGAGCGTTTTGGCAGCCGCCTTGTGCTTGATCCGGGGCGATACCGGATTGATACGGAATATCTGGACGGGCCTTTTAAGTTCATGCGCTCGCATTGGCATATTAAGGACCATGCGGAGGGCTGCGAGGTTGATTTTTTTGTTGATTTCGAGTTTCGCAATGTGGTGCTACAAAAACTTATTGGCGTGGTATTTGATCAGGCCATGCGCCGGATCGTACGGGCCTTTGATGACCGTGCAGCAGCGCTATATGGCCAGAAAGGCTAAAGGGCTAAAGGGCTAAAGGGCTAAAGGGCTAAAGGGCTAAACGAGAGGCGCTCTAAGTAGCACCAGTTTTCCGGAAAACCGGAAAACCGGAAAACTAGAAACCTGGATATTCAAATGTTCACATGTTGGATTCGCAGCACTTTAACTCTCAGGGTTCATGGTTTTTGGGCCAGCGGATGGTGGTTTAGCACCA
>CAYNXK010000049.1:0-12207 GCA_964401125.1 uncultured Aliiroseovarius sp. | reverse complement strand
AGCGCGAGCAGCAGTTGCGAAATCATCATGCCAATCGGGTAAAGTGCGGCATTGACCGGGCCTTTTCTAAGCCACATCAGGCGGCGCAGGGTGCCTGAGGCAATATAGGTCCAGGCCGTGCGCAGCATCATCCAATAAGTTGCAGGAATATTCAGCTCCATGCTGTCACGCACAATATCGGACCAAACCAGCACCTCCATTTCGGCCTCAACCACGGCCCCAGCCATGCGCCCGGTCACATTCCAGCCATAGGTGCCCTCCCCCTGACGGCCGACCAGTTCAATTTCATAGCCAGAAATGCGCGCCTGCTCGGCCCCTTCCCTGCGGTACATCTCACGGTAGCGGCGCGGGTGAATTGGATCATAGCCGGGGATATAGAATACCCGCCGCCGCTTTACCTGCTGCTTGGTTTGTTGTGTTGTTTTATCTGCCATCTACCCACACACACTTATTTTCAGTTAATCTAGCGTGAAATTCTGGCGGAATTATGCCCTCAGCCAACGAGGGCAAGGACAGGAAATGTCTCCAGCAGCCAGAAAGAGAACGCCGTGAAACCACCTGTCAGCATGAGCAGGCCGATGGTCCATAACAGCAGGCCCATAATGCGCTCAATCCGTTGCATATGCCGCTTCATCCAGCTCATCAGCCCGGTCATACGCGGGAAAAATGCGGCAACCAGAATGAAGGGAATACCAAGGCCCGCCGCATAGACCCCGAGCAAGATAGTGCCGCGCGCCACATCCGCCTCGCTGGCAGCAAGGGACAGAATTGCGCCTAGTTGCGGGCCGATGCAGGGCGTCCAGCCAAAGGCGAAAGCCAGCCCCAGAATATAGGCACCAAAGGCCGAGCCACCACGGTCTCCCGCATCAACACGCAGCTCGCGCTCAAGAAAGGGAATGCGGAAAACACCAACAAAATGCGCCCCGAACACCATCACAACACTACCGGCAATGACGTTGAAATAACCCTGATTTTGCAAAAAGAACGTGCCAAAGACCGAAGCGGTAAAGCCAAGGAATAAAAACACCGTAGACAGGCCCATGACGAAGAACACTGATGTCAGAACCGCCTTGCGCGAGCCTGACCTGCCCGCCGCCAGATCATTCATGGACACCCCGGACATATAGGCAATATAAGGCGGCACAATCGGCAGCACACAGGGGCTGAGGAACGACATGATTCCAGCCAGCAGGGCAACCAGCATGGCCGGCATCAACAGGGCATCAATGATTTCTATTCCAAACATGCCCTCCCTTAACCTGCCCGCCGGCCCGCGTCACCTACCGAATGGTCACATCTGCGAGATAAAACCCTTCGCCTTATTGTCAGATCAGGCTATGATATCCAGCATGGTATTTGATGAAGAATGCGACGCTTTGGGCCTGCTCTGCCCGCTGCCGGTTTTGCGCGCCCGCAAACGGCTTAAAGCCATGGCAGCAGGTCAGGTGCTGTGCTTGGTGGCCGATGATCCGGCGGCGTTGATCGACGTGCCACATTTCTGCGCCGAGCAGGGCCATGTATTTCTTGGCCAGAAAGAAACGCCCGCGAAAGCGCCTGAGGCGGTGCTATACTTTATCCGCAAGTAAAATTCGGAACACAAATAAAATTCAGCCGCGGCCCCGGCATGCTTTTTGGTGCCCATCAGCGTACACTTATTTTTTGACCTGAAAGCATAAGGTTTTGACATGTCGCAATCCAGCTCACAACTCGCCAGCTCGCCAATTCTGCGCGCCGGGCTGTGGATGACCGGGGCCATTGGCTCGTTTTCTGCCATGGCGGTGGCCGGGCGCGAGGTGGCGGTGGACCTTGATACCTTCGAGCTGATGCTGTTCCGCAGCCTGATCGGCATTGTGGTGGTGGTTTCCATCGCCCGGTTTTACGGCACATTACCGCAGGTCTCAACGCGCCGCCTTGGGCTGCATTTGGCACGTAATATCAGCCATTTCGCCGGCCAGAACCTGTGGTTTTTTGCCCTCACCGTTATTCCGCTGGCGCAAGTCTTTGCCCTTGAATTCACCTCGCCGCTCTGGGTCATCCTGCTGGCACCGCTCGTGCTGGGCGAAAAGCTTACGCGGCCACGCTTGCTTGCAGCTTTGCTGGGCCTTATCGGCGTTCTCATCATCACCCGTCCGGGCACCATACCGCTTTCGCCGGGCCTTGTGGCGGCTGGCCTTGCCGCCATTGGCTTTGCCCTGTCGGCCCTGTTCACCAGCCGCCTGACCCGCCATGAAAGCATCACTAGCATTCTGTTTTGGATGACGCTTATGCAGGCGGTATTCGGGCTGGTTTTTGCCGGCTTTGATGGCGACATTGCCTTGCCCACATCTGCCAGCCTGCCTTGGGTTGTGCTGGTGGCACTGGCCGGGCTGGTGGCGCATTTTTGCCTGACCAAGGCGCTTGCTCTCGCCCCTGCCTCAGTGGTTATTCCCATGGATTTCATCCGCTTGCCGCTGATCGCCCTGATTGGCGCATTTCTTTATGCCGAACCGCTGGAAGCCATGGTTTTTCTCGGGGCAGCGGTGATAATTGCGGCAAATATCCTAAACCTGCGTGGTGAAAACCACAATTTGACAAAACCCGGCAAAAAATCCGGCCTGACGCCCCGTCAGTGATTGACCTATCGGCGATTATAAGCCTAGGCTGGATCAAATAAAAAAGGGAAGGGAAATAATGAAACACACCATATCAGGCGCAGTTCTGGGCGCAGTTCTGGGCGCAGGGTTTGCAACCTCCGCATTTGCCGGCGGGCTTGACCGCTCGGGGCAGGATATTACCTTGCTGTTTGAAAGCGGCAACACCTTTAAATTCTCGGCCGCTTATGTCGACCCCAACATCACCTCAACCGCCGGTGGCGTGCTGACAGATGCCGGTCCCGGCTATGTACAGCTGGGCTTTGGCTACAAGCATGACCTTTCGGACAGTCTGAGCCTGGCTGTGATTTATGATCAGCCATATGGTGCCAATATCCGCTATACTGACGGCGCATTTAATGGCGTCGGGGCTGAAGTTTCCAGCCACGCGGTTACCGGGTTGCTACGTTATAAGATGGGCAACGGCTTTGGTGTACATGGCGGGCTGCGACTGCAACAGCTCACCGGCGTTGTCTCTACACCGCTGGTTGCGGGTGATCCTGATCTTGACGTGAATTCAGACTGGGCCGCTGGCGGCGTGGTCGGCGTTTCCTGGGAGAAACCTGAAATTGCCGCCCGGGTGGCGCTGACCTATAGCAGCGAGGTCAGCCACACCATGACTGGCATCGAGTTTGGCGGTACCGTCAACTTTGCTATGGTAACACCGCAGAGCGTCAACCTGGATTTTCAGACCGGCATCACCCCTACCATGCTGGTTTTTGGCTCCATCCGCTGGGTCAACTGGGATGGCTTCACCATCGACGGACCTGGTGCCGGTACATGGCTGAGTTATGACGATGATGTCATCACCTATTCGCTGGGTGTTGGCCGCAAGTTTTCCGATAATTGGTCGGCTGCTGTAACCGTGGGCTATGAGCGCTCAACCGGCGATCCAAGTACTCCGCTGGGGCCAACCGACGGCTATATCAGCCTCGGTCTTGGCGCGACCTACACCATGGACAACGGCACCAAAATCAGCGGCGGTGTGCGCCATGTCTGGCTGGGTGATACCACTGTCAGCGGGGCACCCTTTACTGACAACACTGCCATTGCTGTGGGCCTGAGCATCACCCACACGTTCTGATCCCTGATCCGAGAAATCAATTCAGCGGCCCGGCATTTGTCCGGGCCGTTTTTTTATGGTCATTGCATTTGACCCCCCGGCGCTAGCCGCTTACCAAAGGCAGGAGCATAAGGGTACAGGCATGATCTACGCAAATGCAAATGAATGGCGCGGCGCGGCGCATAAGCGGGTGCTGCTGTTTGGCATGTCGGGCCTTGGCAAAACGCATTTGTCAAAAATTATGCGCGCCGCTGGTGACTGGTTTCACTACTCGGTCGATTACCGCATTGGCACACGTTATATGGGCGAACATATTAGCGACAACGCCAAAGCTGAAGCCATGAAAAACCCGTTTCTGCGTGACCTTCTGCTGTCGGATTCCATCTATATCGGCTCCAATATCAGCTTTGACAACCTCACCCCGGTTTCCAGCTACCTTGGCAAGCCGGGGATCCTGGCCAAAGGCGGGCTGCCATTTGCTGAATATTGCCGCCGTCAGGAGCAGTTCAGGCAGGCCGAGATTGCCGCCCTCAAGGATACGGCGCATTTTGTTGCCCGCGCCGAAGAAATCTATGGCTACCAACATTTTATCTGTGATACCGGCGGCTCAATTTGCGAATGGATTGATGTTGCCGCCGGCCCTGATGATGCGCTGATTAAGGCGCTGGCGCAAGATTGCCTGCTGGTCTGGATCAAAGGCAGCGAGGCCCACACCAAAGAGCTGATCCGCCGCTTTGACAAAGACCCAAAACCAATGGCCTACCAGCCTGCATTTCTTGCTGCTGCATGGCGTGAATATCTTAGTGAAAACAACTGCCTTCAAGATGAAGTTGACCCAGATACATTTATCCGCTGGACCTATGGCCGGGCCCTTGCCCACCGCCAACCCCTGTATGAGGCAATGGCGCAACACGGAATATGTGTGTTGGCCCAAGACGTGGCCAAAGTGCAAAGCCCTGATGATTTTGATGCCCTGATTGCCACCGCCCTGAATGCCGCCCTGAATGCCACCTAAGGCCCACCTGAACCTGGACTAAGCCCATGCCGATCAAAATTCCTGCCACCCTGCCCGCCTTTGAGGTGCTGACGCAAGAAGGCGTCATGGTCATGAGCGAAGATCAGGCGGCGCGGCAGAATATCCGGCCCATGCGCATCGCCCTGCTTAACCTGATGCCGCAGAAAATCCAAACCGAAACCCAGTTTTCCCGGCTGATCGGGGCCACGCCCCTGCAAGTTGAGCTGACTTTGCTGCGCATGTCCGAGCACAAATCAAAAACCACCTCTCTGGCTCATATAGGCGCCCATTATCAGCCATTTCAGGCGGTGAAAGACCGCAAATTTGATGGTCTCATCATCACCGGCGCCCCTATTGAGCATCTGCCATTTGAGCAGGTCACCTATTGGGATGAGCTGCGCGAAATCATGGAGTGGAGCCGCACCAATGTGCATAGCACTTTTGGCGTCTGCTGGGGTGGCATGGCCATGCTCTACCACTTCCATGGTATTGATAAATATATGTTAAAGAAAAAATCCTTTGGCTGCTATCCACAAAAAAACCTCGCCGCCAGCTCGCCTTATCTACGTGGGTTTTCTGATAATTTCGTGATACCCGTCAGCCGCTGGACCGAGATGCACCAAGCCGATATTGACGCTGACCCGGCGCTTGCCACCTTACTTGGCTCCGATGAAACCGGGCCATGCCTTGTGCATGATGCCAGCCAGCGCAGCCTCTATATTTTCAACCATTTTGAATATGACAGCGGCACTTTAAAGCAGGAATATGACCGTGATATTGCCAGGGGCGCAAAAATCAACGTACCACTGAATTACTACCCGGATGATGATCCGGCGCGCGCGCCAGAGAACCGCTGGCGCAGCCATGGCCACCTGCTTTACGCTAACTGGATCAGCGAAATGTACCTGACCACGCCCTATGACATTGAAATGATTGGGCGCTCAGTAGAAGATCGTCGCAGATGAGTTGCGCATATGCCCGCGCGCAGCCATATATACAACAGGAGGCAGCATATGAGCTTACCCTTTGATGGCGCCATTTCAGCGTTTCACAATGATGAGGCACCGGCAGAGCTGCGCGCGGCCATTGTGGCGGGCGGCAAGAACGACATTCTTGACCCAACCTATCCCTACCCGGAGCGCATGAAGCGCGCGGAATATGACAAGACCATCGCGGCCCTGCAATGCGAGCTTGTCAAGATGCAAGCCCATGTCAAGGCATCCGGCAAGCGCGTCGTAGTGGTGTTTGAGGGCCGAGATGCCTCTGGAAAAGGTGGTACAATCAAACGCTTCCGAGAAAACCTTAATCCTCGGGTGGCCAAAGTCGTGGCGCTCTCAAAACCAAGCGACCGTGAGGCCGGCGAGTGGTATTTTCAGCGCTATATAAGTCATTTGCCCACGGCGGGTGAGATCACGCTGTTTGACCGCTCATGGTATAACCGCGCGGTGGTGGAGCATGTTTTTGGCTTTTGCAGCGAGGCGCAACGCGCCGCTTTCTTTCGCCAATTACCAGAATTTGAAGACATGTTGGCCGATGAAGGCATTCACTTTGTCAAGATCTGGCTGAATGTTGGCCGAGCCGAGCAACTCAGGCGTTTTCTGGCACGTGAGAAAAACCCTCTAAAGCAATGGAAACTAAGCTGGATCGACGTTGAAGGCCTGAAAAAATGGGCGGCTTACACCGCTGCAATTCATGAAACCTTTGAGCAAACACACCGGCCCCGCACCCCTTGGACAATCGTGCGCTCGGATGACAAACGGCGCGCCCGTATTGCCGCCATACGCGCCGTGCTTTCGGGCGTTGATTATGCCGGTAAAGATGAAAGCGTTGCCCGTGTGCCAGATGCTAAAATCTGCGCCGGGCCCGAGATATGGGCCGGAAACCAAAATGCCTAAACGCGGCTATCACCACGGCAACCTGCGCCAGGCTCTGGTTGATGCCGCCCTGTTATTGGTTGAGCAAAAAGGCCCGGCAGGTTTCACCTTGTCCGAGGCCGCCAAGCAGGCCGGCGTTACCCCGGCGGCGGTCTACCGGCACTTTGCCGGGCGTGTTGATCTGATCGGCGAGGCCGCCCTGCAAGGTTATGAAATCTTCGCTGACCTGATGGAATATGCTTACAGCAAGGGTCAGCCCTCGGCGCTGGCTTCATTCGAGGCTACGGGCCGCGCCTATCTGGCTTTTGCCCGCAAATATCCCGGCCATTACGTGGCCATGTTTGAAAGCGGCATTTCCATCAATCATACGCCGGAATTGGCACAGGTGGCTGGGCGCGCCATGGGGGTGCTGGAAAAAGCGGCCGTTGAGATCAGTGCGCAATTACCACCGGAAAAACGCCCGCCTGCCCGCATGGTAAGCGCCCATATCTGGGCCCTTAGTCACGGTGTGGTTGAGCTGTTTGGCCGTGATTCCCCCGGCAGCAAAAGCCCATTTCCGCCGGAAGACCTGCTGGAAAGCGGCATTGGCATCTACCTGCGCGGCCTTGGCCTGATCAAACCGGACGAGTAAGTATAGCGCACGGGAGTGAATTTTGATCCCAAAATTCATGAAGCATGCGCCTAAATTTGAAGGCTTATAGCCTGACAGCAGAATCAAAATAAAGTCGGCAGGCTATATCAGCCCAACAGCCTGTGACACAATTCCAGCCCGTCAATCAGCTTATCCACCTCATCGCGGGTATTATACAGCCCAAACGAGGCCCGCGCGGTGGCGGCAAGGCCTAGATGTTGCATCAGGGGCTGGGCGCAATGGTGGCCCGCGCGCACCGCGATACCCTTTTTGTCGAGAATGGTCGAGATGTCATGAGCATGCCCTGCCCCGTCCAGTGTCAGCGAGAAAATCGCGGCCTTTCCGGGGGCATGGCCTTGCACCTGTACCCAGTTCAAGCCGGCAAACCGCGCGCTGGCATAGCTGGCCAGATCAGCCTCATGTGCCGCCACATTCTCCATGCCAAGATCCATCAGGTATTCAAGGGCCACCCCCAGCCCGATGGTCTGGACAATACCCGGCGTGCCGGCTTCAAACTTCATCGGCGGATCAGCATAGGTGACGCTCTCGCATGTAACATCGCGGATCATATCACCACCACCCATGAAAGGCCGCATTTCAGCCAGCCGTTCCTGACGAATATAAATCGCGCCAGACCCGGAAGGGCCATAAAGCTTGTGGCCGGTAATAGCGTAAAAATCGCAACCCATATCAGCCATGTTAACCGGCATATGCACCGCGCTCTGGCTGCCGTCCACCAGCACTGGCACGCCTAAATTCCGCGCCTCTGTGCAGATGGTTTTTACATCAACAATGGTGCCCAACACATTGGAACATTGAGTTATTGCCACCAGTTTTGTGCGCGGTGTTATGGCATCAAGCACCACTTGAGCATCCAGCGAGCCATCAGGTGCAGGGGCGACCCAAACCAGTTTTACCCCCAGCCGTTCGCGCAAAAAATGCCAGGGCACGATGTTGGCGTGATGCTCCATCAGGCTCAGCACAATCTCATCACCAGCCTGCATGCGGGGCATGGCCCAAGCATAAGCCACCATGTTGATGCCCTCGGTGGTGCCTGAGTTCAGGATGATCTCGCGCTCATCAGCAGCCCCGAGAAACCGCGCGATGATGCCGCGCACTGCTTCATATTTTTCGGTCGAAATATTGGAGAGCGTATGCAGCCCACGATGCACATTGGCGTAATCTTCGCAATAGCCGCGCATAACGGCGTCAATCACCACCTGCGGTTTTTGCGCCGAAGCACCGTTGTCCAGATAGCAAAGCGCATGCCCGTTGATTTCGCGGTCAAGAATGGGAAAGTCGGCGCGGATTTTGTCAATATCATACATCAGACATTTCCTGCCGTAATTGTACCAAATCCGATCACAGTCATAATCATCGTCAGGCCGAGGATCAGCCCCAATATAGTCAGCAGGATCATAGCAAAAACCATTCCGGCCGAGCGAAATCCGTGCATTTCAGTGATAAAGTGGCTGAGAATCCAGAAGGTCAGACCAACGCCGAAAACATTCATCATCAAGGCCATACCCGGCGCAAAAATTGCCAGAATAAGCACTGCAAGCTGAACAAATAATATAACGAACTGCAACCAGAGAACTGTCAGAAGTGCTTGGTCAAACCGCCCGGTGCCTTCAAATACCTGCCCAGCCCAGTAAATTATAAAGACCGTAATCACCAGAACAGAAGACTCGATAATACCCATCAAAATCGGGTTGGAAAGAAGGGGGCCAGCCATGCTCGGGTCCACTGGAAACAAGATCGAGGCCATAACCCCTATGCCTGTGGACAAAACCATAAACAGTGCAAAAAGCTGCCAGAGGGCGACGCGCGGATAGCGCAATGCCTGTATCTCAACAGCAATTTTGCGCGGCTCCGGGATGGTCTGGAGAGCCATGCCAAACAGGTAACCCGGTTCAAACTTCATTTTCTGCCCCATTCTGCTTCATAAAAACCCATGGCCCAAAACCACAAAAACGCTGCCAATGCCAACACGCCAACCAGATCAAGCTCGATGCCCTGGCCGATAAAACCTGAGATCAGCCCCCAGAGCAACCACAGGGGTGCTGCCGCAAGAAAAGCCCAGAACAGCGCGAACCGAGCGTGATAGGCGCTGCCTGCCCCGCCCAACAGTTTTGCCAGCACATGGCTGAGACTTCCAATGGCATACATGACCAAAGGCATGAGAAACATCAAGCCAAACAATGCCCCGCCCAGAAGTGGATTAAGCTCGGCACCGGTTTCAAAGGCCAGCCGCGACAGGCGTGGCCATTGTGCCACAAAAACCAGCAAGCAGGCGGCCATCAGCACCGCCAAAGCCCGGTCTTCACGTGGGTTTGCGCCCGCCCGGCGGCGAAAGGCGGCGCGGGGCGAGATGTATGTTTTTGCAATATCTCGGAAGATGGACATACTAAAGCCTTTTGCATTTTTCCGGCGTTAGGGAAAGCAAAAAGGCTTCCCGGAAAGCGCTTCAGGCACGCCGCCTGTCCAGCCAACCCTCAAGGCGTGAGCGGATATCTTCGGCAATTTCCTCATTGTCGATCTCGTCCAGCGCCTCAGCCAGAAAGGCCAGTATCATCAAGTCCTCGGCCCGGGCCTCTGGCACACCACGAGATCGCAGGTAAAACAGGGCCTCACCATCAATGGCACCAGATGTAGAGCCGTGGCTACAGATCACATCATCAGCATAAATCTCAAGCTCGGGTTTGGCCAGAAACTGGCTGTCACCCTCCAGCAACAACGCCTGACTTTTCTGGTAACCATCGGTTTTCTGCGCCCCATTGCGCACCAAAATTTTGCCCTGAAATACGCCGGTCGCCCCGTTGCGCAGTACTTTCTTGAAAACCTGCCGGCTTTCGCAATTCAGCGCGTCATGGGTGACAAAAATCGTGTCATCATGCACAAAGTCGCCCATGCTGCCGTCGCCCATGGCAGCACCCGCTACATGTGCTATCGCGTCATCACCGGTCAGCTCGATCACACATTCATTGCGGGTTAGCGCGCCGTTGACGGTAAGGGTGAAGCTTTTGAAAAGGCTCTCGCGGCCAAGGCGGGTGAAAATATGCGTTGCCGCCCGGCGCTCGTGGTCGCGCCCCTGAGCGCGCACGTGGTGAAAGCTGGCATTGTCTGCCACATCAACTTCCATCACAGAATTCAGCCGTGCCGCCGCCGCGCCATTTTCAAGCAAGGTCATCTCGGCACCGGGTTCCAACCGAATCACATGATGCAAAAGCGCGTCTGATATCTCGTTGGTATGGTTGTAAATCAGGCTGATTGGCAGCTTGACCTTGCCGGTCACCCGGATCAGCACCCCGTCCGGGGCAAAGGCGCTGTTCAGTGCCGCCAGCGGGCGCATAACCGGCTTTTGGCCCTGAGCCTCAAGCACGCCGTAAAGATCGCGCGCCCAGTGCAGGTCAGCAAGGCCAGCCTCGGCCAGCCGCTCAATTTCGATGTTTTCAAGGGCCATATCATCCGAGGCCGCCGCGTCAAACACCCCGTCATTAAACACCAGACGCAGCCGTTTGATAGAGTCAAAAACCGGGGTTTCATCGCCCTGCTCAAGCACTGTGGCAGCAGGCGGGTTGGCGCTGGTCAGGGTGTCGGGCCGAGTAAAGCGCCAATATTCATCACGCCGCCCCGGCAGGCCCATCCGGTTAAGGCGTGCCAAAGCGTCCTGGCGCGCCTTGCTGGCCCAAGCACCGGAATCCGGTAGCGAAAGCGTGCTCAGGCGGGTGGCCAGCGCATCATTTGCTGGCTTTGATATTGCGGGCGCATCCATCAGGCAACCTCCGCCAGAATATCGCCATAACCGTTATTTTCCACTTCCAGCGCCAGTTCCGGCCCGCCGCTCTTAACAATGCGCCCATCGGCCATAATATGCACCACATCAGGTTTAATATGGTCCAGAAGCCTTTGATAATGCGTGATAACCAGAAATGAACGCCCAGCATTTCGCAGCGCGTTCACGCCCTCGCTAACCAGCTTCATGGCATCTACATCAAGGCCAGAATCAGTCTCATCGAGGATGCACATTTTTGGCTGTAACATGGCCATCTGCAAAATCTCGTTACGTTTTTTCTCGCCGCCGGAAAAGCCCACATTGACCGGACGTTTCAGCATATCAGCATCAATCTTCAGCTTTTTCGCCTCGGCGCGGATGGTTTTCAGAAATTCTGTGGCCGAAAGCTCGGCCTCATTGCGCGCTTTCCTTTGGGCGTTAACCGCCGTGCGCAGGAAGGTCATGTTGCCAACACCGGGAATTTCCACCGGGTATTGAAAAGCCAAAAACAGCCCGGCCGCCGCGCGCTCCTCCGGGGCCATATCCAGCAGGTCAACCCCGCCCAGCGTGGCCGTGCCTGCCGTCACCCGGTAGCCTGCACGCCCGGAAAGCACATAGGATAATGTCGATTTTCCCGAGCCGTTAGGCCCCATGATCGCGTGCACTGCACCGGCGGGCACCTCAAGGTTAACGCCTTTGAGGATTTGCTTATCTTCTTCTTCAAGTTCGACCCGCAGGTCTTTGATTTTCAACATTATATTACCTTTTTATTTTCGGGGTGCAGGTGCCTTTTCCTTGCACAATATTTGGTGCGGCCGATTGTTCGCGGTCAGCCCAGACCCGCATGGCAACCCAAGCTATGGCCGCCAGAAACAGCCCGCCTGTGGCAAGTGCAACCCAGCCGGCCATCAACCAACGCTTCCTTCCAGCGAGATCGCGACCAATTGCTGGGCTTCCCTGGCAACCTCCATTGGCAGAGATTGCAGCACTTCCTTAGCAAAGCCATTAACGATCAGCGCCACGGCCTCCTCGTCACTCATGCCACGGCTCTGGCAGTAAAACATCTGCTCATCATCGACCTTTGAGGTGGTGGCCTCATGCTCAACCCGGCTGGAATTGTTCCTGACCTCAATATAAGGCACCGTGTGGGCACCGCATTTGTCGCCGATCAGCAGGCTGTCACATTGGGTAAAATTGCGCGAGCCTTTGGCCCTTGGAT
>CAYNXK010000048.1:0-12260 GCA_964401125.1 uncultured Aliiroseovarius sp. | reverse complement strand
GGATCAGATAAATATAGTTGGCCACGCCAACTCTCCTTACACTAAAACTGCACACTAATACTGCACATAAAAACTGCGCCCATTATTCCGGGTCGCTGGCAAAAATCAACCTTTCTGCGCAAGGTGCAACCCTAAGGATATTTGTAGAGCCGGGCACATTGAACGGTACACCGGCAACAACAACAATCTGATCCACGTCTGTAGCCAGCCCGGACGAGCGCGCGGCACTGGCCGCCGAGACCACGGCTGTGGTGAAGCGCTCAACCGTGCCGGGCACTATATAACAGCTGATCCCCCAAGATAGGCAAAGCCTGCGCGCCGTGCCCGTCAGCGGGGTCAGGGCAATGATGGGCACCCGTGGCCGCTCGCGCGCTGTCAACAATGCCGTGGTGCCCGATTGGGTAAAACAGCAGATAGCCTTGATGTCAGTACTTTCGGCAATTTCACGCGCCGCTGAAACAATACCGTCAGCAACTGAATCGCGCTGGATTGAACGCGAGGCCTCGATCACCTTGCGGTAAGTCGGGTCGCTCTCAACCTCCTGGGCCACCGCATCCATGGTCTGAACCGCTTCAACCGGGTATTCTCCCGCCGCGCTTTCTGCTGAAAGCATCACCGCATCGGCCCCCTCATAGATAGCCGTAGCCACATCCGAGACCTCGGCGCGCGTTGGCACCGGGCTCTCAATCATGCTTTCCATCATCTGGGTGGCAACGATCACCGGCTTGCCAGCCTTACGGCAGGCATGCACCAGCCGCTTCTGGATTGGCGGCACGTTCTGCACCGGCAACTCAACCCCCAGATCACCGCGCGCCACCATGATCCCGTCAGAGACCGCCAGAATGGCTTCAAAGCACTTCACCGCAGCCGGTTTCTCAATTTTTGACAAGATCGCCGCCCGGCCGGCCGCCAGCACGCGCGCCTCCTCCACGTCCTCAGGGCGCTGCACAAAGCTCAGCGCCAGCCAGTCGACTCCCAGCTTGCAGGCGAATTCAAGATCTTCCCGGTCTTTCTCTGACAAGGCCGCTAGCGGCAGTACCACATCCGGCACGTTCACGCCTTTGCGGTCGGAAATCTTGCCGCCAACAATGACCTCGCAATCGGCAAAATCCGGGCCGCATTCCAGCACTTTCAGGCGCAGCTTACCGTCATTGACCAGCAGAATCTCACCCTGATGCAGGGCGGCAAAAATTTCCGGGTGCGGCAGATTCACCCGGGTTTTATCGCCCGGAGCCTCATCAAGATCAAAGCGGAACATCTGCCCCGGATTCAGCTTGAACTTGCCCTTGGAAAATTTACCGCAGCGCAGTTTTGGCCCCTGCAGATCGGCCAGAATGGCAATTGGGCGGCCGGTATCTTTTTCAATCTGACGAATAATCGCATGCCGCACCCGGTGTTCCTCATGGTCGCCATGGCTCATGTTCAGGCGGAATACATCTGCTCCAGCGTCAAACAACGCCCGGATCATTTGGTAATCATTCGATGCCGGCCCCAGCGTGGCGACAATTTTCAGGTTTCGGCTGCGTTTCATCCTGTGGTTTATTCCTTTTGTTAGCGCTATCCCCCGGGACATCGTTCTATGCCGCAATTTTCCTCCCAAGGCAACTGGCGCTTTACCACATGCTGGCATATGAAGCATGGAGGATCAAAATAACAAGGCCATGACATACACCCCTTTCCATATTTTTGGTGAAGACCGGCCGGGGCGCTGGCTGGTGACCTGTGACCACGCCTCAAACGCTGTTCCACCCGAGGTGAACGGCGGTAATCTGGGGCTAAGCGCTCAGGATATGACCCGCCACATCGCCTATGATCCGGGGGCTGCCGGGGTAACGCTGGCGCTGGCCGAGATGCTGGACGCGCCGGCCCTTCTGAGTAATTTCTCGCGGTTGGTGATCGACCCAAACCGCAGCGAGGATGACCCCACCGTTTTGATGAAGCTCTATGACGGCACGGTTATTCCTGCCAACCGCAGCGCCGGCCCTGATGAACGTGAGCGCCGCCTTGCTGCCTATTACCGACCCTATCATATAGCACAGGGACGCATGGCGGCGCGGCAGGATAATACTGTGCTTTTGTCAATCCACTCCTATACAAAGCAGCTTCAGGGCCGGGAGGTGCGCCCTTGGCATATTGGCATTCTGTATGGTCAGGACAGCCACCTTGCCATCCCGCTCATCCGCCGGCTTGAGGCCGAGCCGGACCTGTGCGTTGGCCAGAACCAGCCTTACGTCGGCCATCTGGACGGTGATTCAGTGGACCGCCATGCCAGAACATTCGGCCGCGCCAATGTGCTGATCGAGATCAGGAATGATCTGATCGAGACCAGCCAGCAGCAATATGACTGGGCCAAACGCCTTGCACCAATTCTCAAGGAAGTGCTGAACAGCACACAACTATAATGGAGAGACAAATGGACAATCAAACCCGTATCGAGATCGAGGCCGCCGCCTTTCGGCGTTTGCAAAAGCACCTGATGCAAGACCGCCCAGATGCCCAGAACATCGACATGATGAATCTGGCAGGGTTCTGCCGCAACTGCCTTTCGCGCTGGTACATGGAGGCCGCCAATGAGCGCGGTGTGGATATGGACAAGGCGGCGGCGCGCGAGATCTATTACGGCATGCCTTATGACAACTGGAAAACCCAGCACCAGAAAGAGGCCACGCCTGAGCAGCAAGCCGCCTTCAAGGTAGCTTTTGCCGAGAATGTGGGGGAGGATAAAGGCTGACCGGCGCGCGGCAATAAATGTCCCGTCAGAATATCCGCCCCGATCGGGACGGATATTCTGAAGTTTCCAGGAATCAGGTGCGGTCAGTCACGCCGACAGCTTTGTTGCCAGTTCCGCAACATGCTTGCCCTGATAGCGGGCAACCGCCAGTTCATTTTCGCTGGGCTGGCGTGACCCGTCCGCTCCGGCAATGCAGGTCGCGCCATAAGGTGTGCCGCCGTTCATTTCAGAAGTGTCGAACATTTCCGGAATTCCGTAGGGCACGCCGACCACCACCATACCGTGATGCAGGAGGGTTGTGTGAAAAGAGGTCAGGGTCGTTTCCTGGCCACCGTGCTGGGTGGAGGTAGAGGCAAACACGCTGCCAACCTTGCCCACAAGCGCGCCCGATTGCCAGAGCCCGCCGGTCTGGTCAAGAAAGTTGCGCATCTGTGCCGCCATGTTGCCAAACCGTGTCGGGGTGCCAAAGATAATCGCATCATAGGTGCCCAGTTCGTCGGGGGTGGCCACCGGTGCCGCCTGATCCAGCTTGACACCGGCCTGTTTTGCCGCGTCTTCGCCCATCAGCTCGGGCACGCGCTTAAGCGTTACCGTTGTGCCGTCAGTCGAGCGCGCGCCCTCGGCAATGGCGCCGGCCATCGTTTCGACATGCCCATAGCTGCTGTAGTACAGAACCAGAATTTTCGTCATTGCAATATTCTCCTGTTTGTGTCCGCCATTTTATATGGCAGGATGATGCTGCTACCCTTGCCGGCTTCTTGCCCGGATACCCGGAACCCCGGTGCCATGGGCAGTATGGTCATGGGCAACATGGTTGTAATATGTTATAAGAGTTCATTTGAAAAGTAGGTACTGAAAAGTAACCACCAAACAGGAACATGTCAGAAACATGCCATGACACAAAACAGCCCGCCTTCCTGCCCTATGGATTCCATCCTGCGCTTGCTGATGGGGCCCTGGACAACCTATATCCTGTGGGTTCTGCAGGATCAGGGGCCGCAACGTTTCGGCGTGTTGAAAAGGGCGGTGCCGGGCGTGTCGACCCGGGTACTGACCGAACGCCTGCGCATGTTGCAAGCCGCCGGGGTGGTCTGGCGTGAACAGACGCAGACCATCCCGCCCGCCGTAACCTACGGGTTGACCGGGAGGGGGGAGGAGCTTCGCCAGGTGCTCGACGGCCTGGGCGAGATTGCACAGCGCTGGCAATCCGAAGGCGCATTTGCAAAAGATGGTAACGCTGCCGGGTGACAAAACTGCCGTCTGTCAGGTATCAACGATGATCAGGTATTCTGCGGTAATCGCTCAAGTGGCGCTCTTCAGGCTTTCTTCCAGGTAAATTTCACGCAGGCGTGTGGCCACCGGGCCGGGCCTGCCTGCGCCTACAGCCACGCCATCAATTTCGACCACCGGCATCACGAAGGTGCTGGCAGAGGTCACAAAAGCCTCGTCCGCGCCCTGTGCTTCGGCAATGGAGAACGCGCGCTCCTCAACCTCCATCTGCGCCTCGCGGGCAAACCTGAGCACCGCCTTGCGGGTGATACCGTGCAGAATTTCGTTTGAAAGGTGGCGGGTGATGATGCGGCCGCCACGCACGATATAGGCGTTATTGCTGGTGCCTTCGGTCACCAGCCCATTTTCAACCAGCCAGGCATCATCGGCCCCGGCCTTTTTTGCCATCATCTTACCCATGGAGGGGTATAAAAGCTGCACTGTCTTGATGTCGCGCCTACCCCAGCGGATATCGTCGATCGAGATGACCTTAAGGCCGGTCTTTGCCTGCGGGTTATCGGCCAGATTGGGCTTGTTCTGCGTGAACATGACGATGGTTGATGGTGTTTTCTCCGGGTCGGGAAATATGAAATCCCGGTCACCCGGCGCGCCACGGGTTACCTGCAAATAGATCATGCCCTCGTCCAGCCCGTTCTGCCGCACCAGCTCGCGGTGTACCTCAAGCAAATCATCCTTACTGATCGGATTGGCCATATCCAGCTCGGATAAAGACCGTGCCAGCCGCACCGCATGGCCCTCAAAGTCCAGCAACTTGCCGCCCAGCACGCTAGTCACCTCATAAACCCCATCGGCCATCAGAAAGCCTCGGTCAAAGATTGAAACCGTGGCCTTTTCTTCCGGCAGATATTCGCCGTTCACGTATACTATCCGGCTCATATATTTTTCCCATACTCAACTATGCGCCCGGCTGGTGTAGCCAGACTGCATTACATTGCAAAGGGTTTTATGCGAAACCCGCCATGCTACAGGCATGCTACAATCATGCTACAGGCACGCTATAACCGTGCCGCCCCACGAGCTGGGACAATCGCGGCTACAGCCGATACTGCGCCGCAGCACGCTATATTCTGCATTCGCGAAATTACTCTTGCGAGGGCTTGCGCAATAATCTAACCAGTGTTCAGGCTCAAACGTAACATCATTACAAGGCTGCCCGCATGTCCTTCCGCACCCAACCGCCCTCCCCTGCCCGCCCGAACCGCTGCCAACTTTTTGGCCCCGGCTCACGCACGGAATTATTCGCAAAGATGGCAGTTTCAGCGGCGGATGTGATCAATCTGGACCTTGAAGATTCTGTTGCGCCCTCGGACAAAGACAGCGCCCGTGCCAATGTCATTAAAGCCACCCACGAGGTTGATTGGGGCAACAAGCACCTAAGCGTGCGCATCAATGGCCTTGATAGCCCGTATTGGTACCGCGATGTGGTTGACCTGCTGGAGCAGGCCAGCGAGCGGCTTGATCAGATCATGATCCCAAAAGCCGGGTGTGCCGCCGATATTTACGCGGTCGATGCACTGGTTACTGCGATCGAGGCCGCCAAGGGCCGCAAGAAACGTATCAGCTTTGAGGTTATCATCGAAAGTGCCGCCGGCATTTCCCATGTGGAAGAAATTGCCGCCGCCTCGCCCCGCCTGCAAGCCATGAGCCTGGGTGCTGCCGACTTTGCCGCCAGCATGGGCATGCAAACCACCGGCATTGGCGGCACTCAGGAAAATTATTACATGCACCGTGAGGGCGAAAAATACTGGTCTGATCCCTGGCACTGGGCACAAACCGCCATTGTTGCCGCTTGCCGGACCCACGGCCTGCTGCCGGTTGATGGCCCGTTTGGTGATTTCTCGGATGACGAAGGCTTTCGCGCTCAGGCCCGGCGTTCGGCCACCCTTGGCATGGTCGGGAAATGGGCCATTCATCCCAAACAAATCACCCTCGCAAACGAAGTTTTCAGCCCTTCGGATGAAGCCGTTGCCGAAGCCCGTGAGATCATTGCCGCCATGGAAAAAGCTAAGGCAGAGGGGCTAGGGGCCACCGTCTACAAAGGCCGGCTGGTGGATATTGCCTCGATCAAACAGGCCGAGGTGATCGTGCGACAAAATGAATTGATTGCGGGCAGATAAAGCGTTTTGCATTCTTCGCACTAAATGGTCAGTGGTCCTACCGGCAAGGTGCATCTGAGAAGGCGGCCCGGATTAGTAATCCCGCAACGCCAGCACCCCAAAGTTGCACAAACGCTGGCAATCGGTGGCGTCATGCCCGATATCCTCGCGGTCAAGGTGCATAGCCACGCCACGGCCTTCAAACCGGTAATCGTCGCACTCGTTGTCATTGGCGTATTCGCCAAAATCGTCACCGAAATCTATTGCGCTACACTGGGTTGCCGCCTTGGCCTCCGGCAAGCTCCATAACCGGGCCGTCCCGGCTTGATAAGCAGCGGCACAATCAGTTGCATCACGCGCCAGACTCCCCCACGAGATCGACCCGGCCATACCGGCACCAAAGAACCGCCGATCATCACATTCACCGTCATTGGCCCATTGGCCGCTGTCATCGCCAAACTGAACGCCGTCACTCAGCAGGTTCTCGGCCAGCGTCACTCCCGGTGCCCCACGCACTGACTCGGCCAATGTCTTGGAATCACCTGATATGCCGGGCAACGTCGCCGTTACTGTGCCCGCACTGGTCTCGGCCATAGTCTCCGTAACACTTTGGGCAACACTCTGGGCCAACACCAGATTACCAGCTTCAAATGCAGCCTGGCAATCGGCGGCATCATGGCCAATATCGCCTCCCAGCAATATGGTTGTGGTCATGCCCGGGCCTTCAAAGCGCATGTCATCACATTCCTGATCGTTGGCCCATTGACTGGTGTTATCGCCAAAATCAATCTCCTGCGCCGAAACCGGAATAGCGAGGGCAAGAAAGGCAAAAGCTGTTAAAACAATACGCACGGGAACTCCTCTCTTTTAGTGGGGTAATTGCACTATTATTTCCCGAAACCCCTCAATAGGCAATCCCACAAACTCCGGTCCAACTCAGACATTCAAATAACAGGCCAAGGCACGCCGGATCAGGCTGGCCTGACAATTCACATAAAACGCAAAGCCCATTCAGGGCGGCCCAGGCCGGAGGGTTCTCTGGTGACGGCAAAAACCATCTTACGCAGCAAAAACAGCCCTTCACACGCCACATCTTCCCGCGCCACACCTTTATGCGCCACAAGGGAGAAGCTCTCAAACACCTACTCTATTTTATCATCCATGCCCGCTTCCACCGTGGTAAATCAGAACCTGACCTGCCGCCTTACTCTATCGGTATACAGATTTCGGTCAACAATTCGTCCGGTGCCGTATCGGTCGGATCATTTAGGTATATCTCAAAACCGGGGGCATCGCGCGGCTCTTCACCTGATCCGGCCAGCCAGTCACTGTAGAGATATTCATAGGCCTTTGGCAGCCCGGCATATGGCCCCTTGAAGTGCAGCACAGCAAAGCGCCCGGCCTTCAGAATGATCTCCTCCAGCCCCTTTTCGCCTGCCGCATCCGCAGGCACCTCCACCCCCGCATGGCTGCGCAAATTTGCTTCGGCTACCGCCGATGGGTCGTCATAATACACGCCAATAGTGGCCCGCACATCCGGCCAGCGCCCGCGCCCCGTGATGGTGGCGGCAAGGCTCTCAAACGCTTTGCCAATTTCCATATATGGCCCCTTATGTGCCAATGCCAGCAAGCGGCGGGCCTCGTAGGATTCTATATCGACTGAATACATAGTTTTCTCTCCTTTTACTGATGTTACCAGCGGCGCGTCTAACCTGCCACGGGTTCGAAATGCAGCCGGGGCCACATCATAGGTTCCGCAAAATGCCCGCGAGAAACTCTGCTGCGAGGCATAGCCCGCATCACGCGCTATCTCGGCAATCGAGTTGTCGCTCTGAATTAACCAGCAAGCAGCCCGCTGCAGACGAATGCGACGCACGGCTTGGGCACAGGTCTCGCCAGTCATGGCATGGAATATCCGGTGCCAATGAAACCGGCTCATCAAAGCCACCTCCGCCAAAGTGTCCAGCGAAAGGTCGCCCGCCGGGTTGTCAAATATATAATCCAACACTCGTCGGATTCTGACCTCGTAACTGTGATTCATGACCTGCCTTTCTGCGTTACCCCTGTTTGGCGGATCTCTATTTACCAAGTCTTGCTGAATATAACCTGATCCATCTTAAACTGGCGGCTAAAGCCTTTCCACTCAACGGTGATCAGTGTTGATCGGCCTTGATCAACGTTGACCGGCGTTCGGAAGAAGGGCTTTAAGTGGTCGAAATATTAGGGCCAGCTCTTTGGCATGTGGTTTCTCTCACTGTCGAAACAGCCCAGCAGCCAAGCGGAATTTTTGGTCTTCTTAGTGATCGTAACTTTTCTCACCTTTAGCGGGAATAAACCTCCTGCCCTTGCGTTCTTCTTTGTAACAGCGGCCGACAATTGGCTTGCCGCATAATGAAAGGATACACACGTGAACATCCAGACCCCTCCCGTGCCGATGCAACCTTACCCGATGGGTTTTCAGGCTGGCTCTTCCAGTGACGCTTCTGATGATGCGCCCGGCTCCACAAGTGGCGGTAGCCGGCATTGGGTTGATTCTGGTTCCGGCAATCTTGCGCTGGGGGCTTGGATTTACAGGCCTGCCAACCTGAACCCCGATGCCCCGACTCTGGTTGCCATCCACGGCATTTCGCGGCGCGCCAAACAACAGATAAAGCTGTTTGCAGATGCAGCAGAACGGACAGGGCAGACGATTATTGCGCCCTTGTTCGGACGTCGCCGGTGGGCGCATTATCAGCGCATCAACAACAAATGTCGCAGCGACCTCGCTTTGCTTGGACTACTGGCGCAAATTGAAATGCAAGGGATTGCAAATACAGATAAATTTGATCTTTTCGGCTATTCCGGCGGCGCCCAGTTCAGTCACCGCTTTGCCATGCTCTACCCGCGCCGTATCAACAGAATGAGCATTGCTGCCGCCGGCTGGTACTGCATGCCCGACAGTAATACCGCCTATCCCTATGGCCTCGCCGCGCGCCCTGAAAGCACCAGCAAATGGGGCGCACATATGTTGGCCGGGCTGGATGCCTATCTGCGCCTGCCCATCAACATCCTTATCGGGGTTGATGATAATATTTCCGACAAAGCCCTGCGCCGCGAGCCAGCACTTGATGCCGCCCAGGGGGTCAATCGGCTGGAGCGGGCCCGCGCCTATCATGCCGCTCTGTCCGGCCTGGCCCATGAGCGCTCATTGCGGTCGCGCATCAGCCTTACCGAGCTATCGGGCTGCGGCCACTCGTTCTCACAATGCATCAAAACCGGCAGTCTTGACCGTCTGGTGCTTGGCTAACTTCTAATTTCCCTCATCTTTCCAAAGGATATCTGATATGACAATCTCGAACCCGACCAACCCTTACACAATTCATAATATGCTGAGTAAAGCCAAATGGTCTTTTGCCACAAGGCGTGTGAAACACGAAGATGCCTGCAGCCTTTCGCATGATTTTGGTGCCGCCATTGCCGGTGATCTGGTGCTGGGTCGTGTTACCTCAATCTCATCACACAGGCGCATCCAGCTACCCACCGGCCGGCCCTCAATCCTCTATCCCGGTGATCTGGTGGTACTGGCAGTTGGGGCGCGCTATGCGGCTGACCAGTTTGAAGGCTTAGCTGAAATTAACCCCGAAGGTGCTGACATGCTGGCCGGTGGCGGCTGTATCGGCCGGATGATTATCAAAAACGAGCGGGTGAAAAACCCAACCAAAATTGAGCCGATTGGCTTACTGAAAAACACCGATGACCGCATTATCAACCTGCAGGATTATGCTCTGCCAGAGGTCACCACCCACACCAATATTCCGGTGATCTGCATTGTTGGCTCTGGCATGAACGGCGGTAAAACCACAGCCACGGCGGCGCTGATTTACGGCTTGCGTCAGGCTGGCTGGAAAGTGGCAGGCCTGAAAGGCACCGGCACCGGCGCTTTTGGCGATTACAACGCTTATGTGGATGCCGGGGCGCATTATGTCGGCGACTTTACCGATACGGGCATGACTACCACCTACCTTGAGCCAAAAGCGCGCATTGTCTCGTCCATTAACCGTTTGCTGGTTGAGGCTGACATGCAGGGTTGCAATATTGCAGTGCTGGAAATTGCCGATGGCGTCTTGCAAAAAGAAACCATCGAGCTGCTGGAAGACCCCTCGGTGCGGGGCCGGATGAGCGGCTTCATCTATGCCTGCGGTGATGCGCTGAGTGCGGCGGGCGGCGTGCATGCCCTGCGCAGCTTCGGTATCCGCCCGGCGGCCATTACCGGCATTGTCAGCTGCTCCCCCATGGCCTCAGCAGAAGCAAGTGATGCAACCAACATTGATGTCATCACCAAAGCCGGCCTGTCTGACCCGGCAATCGCTTCCAGCCTGTTCAATGCCATGGCCATCACGGTTGCAGAACCTGCTGCAACAACTGCAACAGCTGCAACAGTTACAACAGTTGCCGAAAACGCCGGGATGGTTGCATGACCCAGATGCCAAAACTTCTGGCCGGACGACGGGGGTGGGGTTTTACCCTCATCATTCTGGCCCTGCTTGGGCAGGCGATTGCGGCGGGTATTGCCGCTTTTTCCACCCGCGATTTGTTTGCTGCTCTTGCCACAGGTCAGGGCTTTGCCAACATGCAGGCTCTTACCGCCCTTGCCCTGTCGGGGCTTGGCATTGCAATTTTCCGCATCATTGCCCGGCTGCTGGGCGAGCGGATGGGCCAAACCTATGCCTATGATATCCGCTGCGCGCTTTACAGCCACACCAGCCGCATGGCGCGCCAGACCGTAGCCATGCGGCGCTCCGGTGCCATTTCTCTGCGCTTTGTCGGCGATCTGACGGCTTTGCGCAGCTGGGCCAGCCTGGGGCTACCACAATTGGTTGCCGCGTTTATTCTGATACCTGTGACCCTTTCCGTGCTGTTTTTGATTGAGCCTGAATTTGGCGCCTATACCCTGCCGCTTTTCGTGTTTGCCATAATTATCATGGCGCTGCTTGGGCGAACTCTGCCCGAGGTGAACCAGGATTTGCGCTCGGCCCGCTGGCGGCTGGCAGCTGACATGACCGAGCGGATGCCAAACGCGCCCTACTTTGAAGATATTGGCCGCACAGACCGCGAGATGGGCCTGATAAAACGGCGCACCGACAAACTGATAGAGGTTTCAATGCGCCGGGTGCGGGCAGCTGAGCTGGTGCGGGCGGTGCCGGAAATTCTGGCCGGGCTGACTGCTGCCCTGATCATCTGGCTGGGCTTTCGGGCTGACCTGCCGACCGCCTCGGTGGCCGGAGCGCTGGCGGCTCTTGGGCTGGGCCTGCAACCTTTGCGCAACCTCGGGCTGGTCTGGAACCGCCATTCTGCCTGGCAGGCAGCGCATGTGAAAACTGTGCGCGCACTTTCGCAGGAAACCCGGCCTGATGACCTTGAGCAAGAAAACTTGTTGCCCAAAAAACCACCCAGCATAGAGGTTACCAATGCCCGTATTTCCGCCACCGGCAAAATTTGCGCCAGCGCATCCGCCGGCAGCAAGGTGGCCGTGATTGGCAGCAGTGGCTCAGGTAAATCAACGCTTATGGCCTTGCTGGCCGGCCATGATTTAGAGCGACCGGGGCATGTGAGGATCGGTGGTGTCTGCCTCAGTGAACTTAGCGCAAAAGAACGCAGCCGCCTGATCAGCCTTATTACACGTGATGATCCGCTGCTGAAAGGCAGCCTGCGCCGCGCCCTGACCCTTGGCCTGCAAAGGCGCCCGAATGACCGTCAAACCATTAAAGTGGCCAAGCGGATCGGCCTTGGCCCTGTTCTTGAGCGCCTTGGCGGGCTGGACGGTAAAATCACCGAAGGCGGGCGCAATCTTTCCTCTGGTGAACGCAGCCGCTGCCTGGCCGCCCGTGCCATGTTGAGCAATACCCCCCTTGTTCTTCTGGACGGGTTGTTTGAAATGCTTGCTGTTGATGATCAGGCCGTGATTGTCGATTGGGCGCTGGCCTCAAACGCCACTATTTTCATTACCTCGAACGATCGGGAAAGCATTGCCCCGCTTGATACCACATGGCAGCTTCACCAGCTTGTGCAACATGCCACAACATCGCCTCCGAACAATTCTTGCTCCATCTGATGCGGCCTGATGCGGCCTGATGCGGCTCAGGAATTTTGCTGGGGCTGTGAGG
>CAYNXK010000047.1:0-12319 GCA_964401125.1 uncultured Aliiroseovarius sp. | reverse complement strand
GTGTCCCAGCCGTTAATTGAGAATGAGGCGATGCGGGTATCTTCGCGCAGGCGCGCGGCGGTAAAGTGGGCAATTTTCTCAATTCCCCCCCCGCGTGCGACCCCTTGCATGGATTGCATCATGGCGTCTTTGGCCTCGTCATAGCTCTCCGCCATGCCGCCCGCATCCAGCGTTTCGGCCAGCGCAATGGCTTCCTCCATAGAGGCGGCAAAAAGCGGTGCGCTCTTGTACATGCGCCCAAGTAGCAGGTGTGATTGTGGCGATAGGGTCAGAACCGCATCCGGTGCCCAGCTTGAAACCTGCGCCTCACCTGAAAGTATCAGCAAATTCTCGCGCCCTATCGCAAAAGCGGTGCGCATCTCGGTGCCAGACATGCCTGCCAGCGCCCGGTTGAGCCAGCCGTCCCGGATAGGCCCGCCGCTGTTGATACCGGCTTCAAGAATATCCTGCCCATCAAAATGGCTGCGTTTGTCGCGGTAAGGGGTCGAGACCGCGTGGGCAAAAGCAAGTTCGCCCTTGGCCCAAAGCGGGTGCAGGCCGCGCAGAGCCGGATGCAGGGCAAAAAATCCGTCCAGCGGCAGGGGGGTGTCGCCGCTGTTCAGGCCGGGGCGCAGGGCATTGAAAGCGGGATCACCAATGGGGCGCACCACGTCCAGCCCGTCCATGGCGCCGCGCAGGATGATCACCACCAGCCGCTTGTCCCCCGGGGTGGCAGCCATGGCGATCGGTGTGACCAGCGGGCTGGCCGCCAACGAGCAGCCAAGAGCGCCGGATTTCAGCAGGAAAGCCCTGCGGTTGAATGTGTTATGCTTGTTCATTTCACACTCCTTCAACGCCGTTGAAACCTGGGAGAGGCAAGCACGAGGCCCACCCCTTCCCACCGGGTTTCGGCTGCTTTAGCTGCAAAAATTGTGGCCTCATCGGCCAGAGAACCAAGGGCAGTGACGGTAAAGTCACGCGGGTCTGGAAGGCTGTTTGCCAGCAGTTCCTGCAAGGATAGCGGGATGGTCAGCGCCCATTGAATACGCGCCGCCAACCCTTGTGGCGTGATCCAGTGGGCGGCATCCTCGGGCCAGCCATCAGGGCCAGGCGGGCGCTCCCAGGCCTGACCCATTTGCTGCATTGGGTCCACAAGGCCCCGTTTCAGGTCTTTGCCCTTCAGAGTGGTGATCTTCTGGCCGCTTACCCCAAGGGCTTTGATGGAGCTTGCAATAAAATCAAATGGTTGCTTTACTTTTTCTAGCGTTACGCCCCAAGCGGCAGGATGTTCCATCATGGCTGTATAGGTTGCCATAAGGTCGCCTTTTGAGGCTAAGAATGCCGCTTTTATGTGCTGAACTAGGCCTGCATCCGGTGTGTCTGAGATGAAATGTACTGCCAGTTTATGGGCAATATTAGCCGCCGTGGAAGGGTGAATTGCCAAATCATCAAGGGCTGCGTGCACGTCTTCCAGCCGGGGTATTTCACTGCCATAACTTTTACCCAAAATCACCTCGGCACCAGGAGAGCCTCGGCGCGCAAAGTAGGTGATACGTCCGCGCCGGTCATGGGTGAAGCCGGCCAGAAGTTTGGCAAATTCGTGCACATCTTTTTGTGTATAATCAGCGCTGGCACCCAAAGTGTGCAGCTCCAGCACCTCGCGGGCAAGGTTTTCGTTCAACCCCTTGCCCTGACGTATGGCCACCGGGCTGCCCTCGCCCACAGAGGCGAGCTGATCGAGGTAAAGCAACATCATCGGGTGGGTCACAGCAGCCTTCAGCATCTCGCCAAACTGCCCTGTAAGATGCGGGCGGATAGCATCTTCACTAAGGGTTGAGGCCAGGGACTTGATCAGACCTTGTTTGCCAACAGCGGTGAAATGATCGGCCCAGAACCGGGTCAGACGTTCGCGCAGCCCATCGGGGCTATCGGCATAGCGGGCGAGGGTTGCGCCGAACCAAGCCGCTTGGCGGCCCTGTACTTGCTTACGCAGCTTGCGCCGCTTTTCTTTGGCGCTTGCACTGCCCTGACGCTCTTGTTTTCCCAGCTCCCGGTGCAGCATAATATCAGATATTTGCGCCTCAAAGCTGTCGATCTTAAACTGCTTGGCCGCCTGATCGCGTCCCTTAAGTCGGTTTAGAAGCACGCCGGCATCTGCAACCGGGCGCGCGGCTGCACCAAGCCCGGTGCCAAAGCGGATTTCTGCAAGTTCTGGGTCGAAACGCATATTTCACCTTTTAGTTGTTCCTTGGCAGATTATACGCCAGTCACGGAATTTTCCGTCGTGAAAATGCAGAATTTTGTTTGTTTCTACCCGGTGATGGCTATTTCGGCCTTTAATTTAAGGCATATATTGCAGATATTGCTTAAACTCCCAAACACCAGCGCATCACCGCTTTTTGCGCGTGCAGGCGGTTTTCGGCCTCGTCAAACACCACTGATTGTGGGCCATCCATAACGCTATTGGTTACTTCTTCTTCGCGGTGGGCGGGCAGGCAATGCATGAACAGGGCCTCGGGTTTGGCCTGCGCCATCAAGGCAGCGTTCACCTGGAAGCCATGCAACTGGTTGTGGCGGCGCTCGCGGACTGACTGGGCATCGTGCATTGAGACCCAGGTATCGGCCACCACCAGATCGGCGCCCGCAACTGCCTTTGCCGCGTCACGTTCCAGCACGATTTTCACGCCCTTGGCGCGGGCTTCCTCAATGAACACCGCCTCAGGGTCCAGTGTTTCCGGGCCGGTGAATGTGAGGTCAAAGCCAAATTGTCCGGCGGCGTGGATGAAGCTGGCGCAGACATTGTTGCCGTCCCCCGTCCAGACCACTTTTTTGCCCCTGATCGGCCCACGATGTTCCTCAAAGGTCATCACATCGGCCATGATCTGGCAGGGATGTGTGCGGTTGGTCAGCCCGTTGATCACCGGCACGCTGGCATGTTCGGCCAGCTCCAGCAGGGTACTTTCTTCAAAGGTGCGGATCATGATCATGTCCACATAACGGCTGAGAACGCGGGCCGTGTCAGCAATGCTTTCGCCATGGCCAAGCTGCATATCGGCCCCGGAAAGCACCAGCGTTTCGCCGCCCATCTGGCGTACACCCACGTCAAAGGAAACCCGGGTACGGGTGCTTGGCTTCTCGAAAATCAGCGCAACAATGTGGTTTTTCAGGGGCTGTTCGCCGTCTGGTGTGCCTTTTGGCAGGCCAATACGCGCGTTTTTCATGGCGCGGGCATTGTCGATCATCGCGCGCAGGTCATCAGGCGCGGTTTTGTTGATGTCGAGAAAATGGTTCATGTTTTTTGTCCTTCAAGGGCGCTTGCTGCAACCGCAAGCCGGTCTACAGCCTCGGATATTTCGGCGTCTGAGATGGTTAGAGGCGGCAGCAGGCGCACCACGTTACCGGCGGCAGGCACGGTGAGAATATGCGCATCGTAACCAGCGGCGACCACCTCCAAATTGGGTGCTTTACAGACCAAGCCAAGCATCAGGCCGCTGCCACGAATGCCGGTGAAGATGTCCGGGTGTGACGCCACCAGCCCTTCCAGCTTTTGCCGGAGCAGCCCCGATTTGCGGCCAACCTCCGCCAGAAATTCCGGCGTGTTGACGATCTGCATCACTTTTGCCCCAACCGCACAGCCCAACGGGTTGCCGCCATAGGTCGAGCCATGGGTGCCGGCCACCATAGCGCTTGCGGCGCGCTCGCTTGCCAGCACCGCCCCCAGCGGGAAGCCACCACCAATGCCCTTGGCCACCATCATGATATCGGGCGAAATACCGGCCCATTCATGGGCAAACAGCCGCCCCGTGCGGCCCATGCCGCATTGCACTTCGTCAAAAATCAGCAGGCAGCCCGCCTCATCACATATCTCGCGCAAGGCTTTCAGTTCAGAATCGGCTAGCGGATGAATGCCACCTTCACCTTGAATGGGTTCAACAAGGATGGCGGCGGTATTATCACTGATGGCGGCGCGGGTGGCGGCCATATCGCCAAAGGGCAAGTGGCTGAAGCCCGGCAGCAACGGGCCAAAGCCGCCTGTCAGTTTCTCGGAGCCAGCGGCGGCAATACCTGCGGCTGAGCGGCCATGAAAGGCACCCTCATAGGCAATAATATCAGTCCGCCCGGGCTGACCCGCCGCATGGAAATGCTTGCGCGCCATTTTTATGGCCAGTTCGCAGGCTTCGGTGCCGGAATTGGTGAAAAACACTGTATCGGCAAAACTGGCCTCAACCAGAGCATCGGCCAGCGCCTTTTGCTCGGGGATCTCATAGAGGTTTGAGACATGCCAGAGCTTGCCCGCCTGTGTGGTCAGGGTCTCAACCAAAGCCGGGTGCGCATGGCCCAGGGCGTTGACGCCAACGCCCGCCGCCAGATCAAGATATCGCGCGCCGCCGGTCTCGATCAGCCAACAGCCTTCGCCATGGGTAAAGGAGAGCTTGGCGCGCGCATATGTGGGCAGAACCGTGGCGATCATGGTGTTATCCTTACAAAATAAGCCTTTGGGTGCCGTATGGGCAGGCTGGTGTCAATGTTTTTGGAAGTTATGCGCCGGTGGGCGCGGGATCAAAGCCGAAGCCAAAGCCGAAGCCAAAACTAATGAGTCGTCAGGCGCAGATGCGTCGACGTCGCAAAGAAGAGAGCAGATAATGGTTGTATACGGCTTTGATCATGGTGCTAAAATAGGTGTTTATGGCCGCGCTGTCTATCCCTCCTTTTCATCGCAGCCTTTGATAGCTAAGCAGGTTTCTATGCAACCTCGCCATAACCCTAACTATAACCCTTTGGCCGCAATTGGCTTCATCCTGCTGGCTTCGGCGCTGATTGCGGGCACCACGATGATGGCCAAGCTGGTTGGCCGTTCCAACTTGGGAGAGCCGCTGCACCCGATGCAAATTAGCCACGGGCGGTTTTTGTTCGCTTTTCTGGCAGTCGGCGCTGCCTCACTGGTGCTACGCCTGCGCTTTCATCAACCTGACCTGAAATTGCACGCGCTACGCTCGCTTGCCGGTTGGGGAGGGATAACCCTGCTGTTTGCGGCCATTGCCTTTATTCCGCTGGTCGATGCAACGGCAATCAGTTTTCTCAACCCGGTATTCGCCATGATGCTGGCTATCCTGATTTTGGGTGAACGGGTTGGCAAATGGCGCTGGCTGGCCGCTGCAATCGCGCTGGCTGGCGGCTTGATCTTGTTGCAGCCGGGCGGCGAGGTATTTCAACCGGCGGCCCTTCTGGCATTGCTTGCAGCCGTGGTGATGGGGTTTGAAATTATCATCATAAAGCTGCTGGTTGGGCGCGAGAGAATGTTGCAGATTTTGTTTATTAACAATGCCATGGGGTTGATTATTGCCTCTGTTGCCGTGGCCTTTGTCTGGCAGGCTCCAACTGGTGCGCAATGGCTGGCGCTGGCTGCCCTTGGCCTGATGATGGCCGTTGCGCAAACCTGTTTCATTCAGGCAATGCAGCGGGCGGATGCCAGCTTTGTGGTGCCGTTTTCTTATGCTACACTGGTATTTGCCGGGCTTTATGATTTTGCGTTCTTTTACGAAATTCCTGCGGTCTCCAGCCTGCTGGGAGCGGCTGTTATCGTTGCTGGAGCCGCCCTTTTGGCTTGGCGCGAGGGTCGGGTAAAGCGGGCTGTGTGATCGGCGCTTGCATGCGGGCGCTGTATGGCTAGAATAGGCGCTTGAATTTGCGAAATATGGGAAGCAACATGTCCTGGACTGATGATCGGGTTGAAATACTAAAAAAAATGTGGGGCGAGGGCCAGTCGGCCAGCCAGATCGCCAAGGAACTTGGCGGCGTGACGCGCAATGCGGTTATTGGCAAGGTGCATCGGCTTGGCCTGTCCAACCGCACTGGCGGCGGCGGCAAGGCTGCGGCCAAAGACAAGCCTGCGGCCAAAGCGGCGGTTAAGCCTGTCGTCAAGCCCGGGGTTAAAGCTGGGGCCAAAGTTGAGGCCGCTGTAAAAAAGCCGGTTGAGGCAAAGAAGGTTGAGCCAGCCGCTGTTCCGGCACCGGAAAGGCGCGTAGTAGCGCTGCGCAAGCCGATTGTGCCTGCCGGCCAGCCGTTGCCGCCGCAACCCTCGGCCAACGAAATCAGCCCGGAAGCGCTGGCAAGCGTGCGCGAAGTCGAAAAGGGTGCAAAAAAGCTCAAGCTGATGGAGCTGACCGAACGCACCTGCAAATGGCCGATCGGCGACCCGGCAACCGAAGATTTCTGGTTCTGCGGCCTGCCCTCACAATCTGAAAAACCCTATTGCGAGGCACATGTGAGCGTGGCGTTCCAGCCCATGTCATCACGGCGCGACCGCAGACGTTAAGCCTGAGGTAAGCCTGAGGTAAGCCTGACGGTAAACCTACAAAAGGCTGATTCAGCGTACGTCTCTGTCAATATGGGTCAGTTGGCGCAGGATCCGCGCCTTGACCGGCGGCAAAAGGCTGCCAACCCGCAAAGCCGCATCGCGCAGCATCCGGCCCGGTAGTGAAGTATCGGTAAACAGTCTCACCAGCGCATTGGTGCCGTGGTAAAGTGGTAATACCGCCCGCCGGTGCTTGGCCTCATAACGTTTCAGCCCGGTTGCATCGCCAATATCACGCCCTGACCGCGCGGCTTCAATCACCTCGCCTGCCAGCAATGCTGCGCCACTTAATCCAAGGTTGTAGCCGTGTGCTGTGACCGGGTGCATGCCCACCGCTGCATCACCGATCAGGGCAAACCGTGTGGTGGCAAATTGTTTGGCCAACACCGCGACAAGCGGGTAGGCGTGGCGCTTGCTGACCAGCTCCATTGCCCCCAACTGCCCGCCAAAGCGTTTTGAGATATCGGCAGAAAAAGCCTCACTTGGCATGTTCATTGCCGCATCGGCCTGCAATGCCGGCAGCGTCACCACCACCGAGGATTTGTTGCCATACATCGGCAGTATCGCCAGCGTCTGATCATAGTGGAAACATTCCGAGGCGGTGTCATTATGGGGCAATTCATGCGCCATTTCGCAGACAATCACCACCCGGCCAAAATCAAGGCTGTTAGCGGCAATACCCATTTTGCGCCTTGTGGTGGAAAAGCGGCTGTCGGCGGCAATGACAAGGGCCGCCTCAAGTTTAGTGCCGTCTTTCAGCCCCACATGGCCACGGCTGCTATCGGTTTTGACCGTGACCACCTCGCTATCGCAGATCAGGGTCAGGCATTTCTGGCCCCGCACCACCTCATAGGCCGCCCGCCGGATCAGGTGGTTTGGCACGATACGGCCAAGATAATCGGCACCCGCGCCTTTCACGTCAAAATGCAGGGCAAAGGGTGAGGTGCCGTTCAGCACTTTGGCCTCGCGAATCAGGCCAACCTGATCTTCGGGAATATGGGCCCACATGCCAAGGTCATGCATGAGTTTTTCTGAGGTGTGGGTCAGGGCGATGTCACGGCCATCTTCTGGCGGGTTTGCCAACACTGCTTGGCTTTGGGTTTCAATAAGGGCGATTTCAAGCCCGGAATCCCGTAGCGCCCGGGCAAAGCCCAGCCCGGCCGGGCCGGCACCGATCACGATAATATCAAAGCTGGTTTTCTGGCTCATGGCATGGCTCACAATTCATTTTTGCAGTATTGGGCATATAACACGATATTGGCTTGATTTAAGTCAAGCACAAGGGGGCAGGGCCGGGAAAAAGCGAGGCAGGGCCGGGAAAAAGCAGGGCAGGGCCGGGAAAAAGCACAGAGCCAAGAAAGCCACTTCACAAGCCGGTTTTTTACAGGCATCAGGGGGCAAATTTCCATTCCCGCTAATAACACGGTCTGATGTGAGCCTGAACCCACCAAATTTACGCCCCGATCTGGCCCCGAAAGCGCGGTTGCAGGATAAGCCACGCGCCGGGCAAAAGCGCATCGGCATGGTCTCGCTCGGCTGCCCCAAGGCGTTGGTGGACAGCGAGCGTATTCTGACCCGCCTGCGCGCTGAGGGCTACGCCATTTCGCCCGACTATGCCGGCGCCGAGGCGGTGATTGTCAACACGTGCGGCTTTCTTGACAGTGCCAAGGCCGAAAGCCTTGAGGCGATTGGCGAGGCATTGGCCGAAAACGGCCGGGTCATCGTTACCGGCTGCCTCGGGGCTGATCCGGATTATATTACCGGCGCGCATCCCTCGGTTTTGGCCGTGACCGGGCCGCAGCAATACGAGGCGGTGCTGGATGCGGTTCATAAAGCGGTGCCACCAGACCCGGACCCATATGTGGATCTGCTGCCGGCCAGCTCGGTCCGGCTTACGCCACGGCATTATTCCTATCTGAAAATATCTGAAGGCTGCAATCACCATTGCAAGTTTTGCATCATCCCGGATATGCGCGGCCGCCTTGCCTCGCGCCCGGCCCATGCGGTCATGCGTGAGGCCGCAAAGCTGGTGGAAAGTGGCGTGCGTGAATTGTTGGTGATCAGCCAGGATACCTCGGCTTACGGCATTGATATTCGCCACGCGCAAGAGCGTGGCCACCGCGCCCATATTACGGATCTGGCCCGCGATATGGGGTCTCTAGGTGCTTGGATAAGGCTGCATTATGTCTACCCTTATCCACATGTGCGCCAGCTTATTCCGCTGATGGCGGAGGGGCTGATTCTGCCCTATCTTGACATCCCGTTTCAACATGCCGACCCTGGAGTTTTGCGGCGCATGGCCCGCCCGGCGGCGGCGGCCAAAACCCTGAACGAGATCGCCGCTTGGCGCAAGGTTTGCCCGGACATTACCCTGCGCTCGACCTTCATTGTCGGCTACCCCGGCGAGACAGAGGCCGAGTTTCAGGTGCTGCTTGACTGGCTTGATGAGGCACAGCTCGACCGGGTTGGCTGCTTTCAGTATGAAAACGTCAAAGGTGCAACCTCCAACGCTTTGCCAGACCACGTGCCCGAAGAGGTCAAACAAGAGCGCTGGCATCGCTTTATGGAAAGATCACAGGCGATTTCGGCCGGTAAACTGGCTAAAAAGGTTGGAAAAGTGCTATCCGTGATCGTCGATGAGGTAGATGCAGACGCCGCCACCTGCCGCACAATGGCCGATGCGCCCGAGATTGATGGTAACCTGTTTATTGATGCAGGCTTTGAGCAGCTGAAGCCGGGCGATATTTTATCCGTCGAGGTGGATGAGGCCTCGGAATATGATCTCTGGGGGCGTGCCGTAAGCCGTTGAAGGCCGGGGGTGTCACCCCCGGACCCCCGAGAGTATTTGGGCCAAGATGAAGGGGGATGCGCCTACTCTCCGTAAGGCACCCATACCGTCTTTACCTCAGTGGACTGCACCAGAAATTCACGGCCTTCGCTCGTTGCCCCGAACCAGTCGCGCGTGCGCGCATTGTTGACCCATGTGCGCTTCAGGTTACCGGCTGAGGCATGCTCAATCAGCGCTGAGAGGTCGCGGCCTGAATGCGACCATACGGCATCCACGTCCAAGTGCCCTGCCAGTGTATCGACAAGGTCCGCATGTGGGCCGGTGACGATGTTGACCACCCCGGCGGGTAGGTCGGAGGTTTCCAGCACCTGATAGAAATCGGTGGCGGCCAGCGGGTATGGCTCGCTGGCTGCCAGCACCACCCGGTTGCCCATGGCAATTGCCGGGGCCATCAGCGAGATCAGGCCCAGCAGCGGGGTTTCATCCGGGCAAAAGGCGCCGATCACCCCGACCGGCTCGTTTATGGCCAGGGCGATGCCTCGGAGCGGCACGCCCTTGGCGGCTCCGTCATATTTATCAGCCCAGGCGGCGTAGGTGAACAGGCGTGAGACTGCCGCCTCAACCTCGCGCGCTCCGCCGCGTTTACCGGTCAGGGCATTGATGCGGTTGGCAAATTCATCGGCCCGTGCCGACAGGTTTTCGGCAATGTAATAGATGATCTGGGCGCGCAGGTGCCCAGTGGTTCCGGCCCAGCCTTTGGCGGCATGGGCCGCCTCGACAGCATTGCGGATGTCTTTGCGCCCGGCAATGCCCGCATGGCCCAGTAAGGTGCCTTGCTTTGAGTAGATAGCTTGTGAATAGCCGCCATCTGGGCGCACCTGCTTACCCGCAATGTAGTATTTCGCCGTTCTGTCCAAGGCATCTGTTTTAGCCTTCTCCGGCGCGGGAAAGGCGGCGGTAGACTTCAGGGCGGGGGCTTTGTGGCGCTCTTTGGTATAGGCCAGCAGCCCTTCCCAGCCGCCTTCGCGCCCAAAGCCACTTTCGCGCACTCCACCAAAGCCGGCGGCGGCGTCAAACAGGTTGGTGGCGTTGACCCAGACAATGCCCGAGACCAGTTTCGGGGCGATATCCAGTGCCAGATTGATATTCTCGCTCCAGACCGAGGCCGCCAGCCCGTAGCGGCTGTTATTGGCTATCTGCACCGCTTCGGCAGGTGTGCGGAAGGTGGTGGCCACCAGCACCGGACCAAAGATTTCCTCCTGCATCAGGTGTGCCGAGGGGGTCAGGCCGACTATCAGGGTCGGCGGGTAGTAACAGCCCTGGTTGGGCAGAATGCAGGGGGCTTGATAGACCTCGCCCTCGCTGCCGTAATCACGCACCAAGCGACTGACACTTTCCAGCTGCACCGGGTCGACCAAGGTGCCGACATCAGTGTTTTTGTCCAGCGGGTCACCCATGCGCAGGGTGCCCATGCGGGCGCGTAGTTTGGCATAAAAGGCCTCAGAAATACCCTCCTGAACAATCAGCCGCGAGCCGGCACAGCAGACCTGACCCTGATTGAACCAGATCGCATCCACCAGCCCCTCGACAGCGCTATCAAGGTCGGCGTCGTCAAACACGATATAGGGAGATTTGCCGCCCAACTCCAAGGTCAGGGCCTTGCCGGAGCCGGCGGTGGCGCGGCGGATCAGGCGGCCCACTTCGGTCGAGCCAGTGAAGGCAATTTTGTCGATACCTTGGTGGTTAACAATGGCCTCGCCCACCTCGCCATTGCCGGTCACAATGTTGACAACCCCCTTGGGCAGCCCGGCTTCATTGCAGATTTGCCCAAACAGCAGGGCCGTCAGCGAGGTGTATTCGGCGGGCTTCAGCACCAATGTATTACCCATAGCGATGGCCGGCGCGATTTTCCAGGCCAGCATCAGCAGCGGAAAGTTCCACGGAATGATCTGGCCTGCCACACCAAGGGGCTTGCGGCCGGGCAGCTCGGCATCCATCAGCTGGGCCATGCCGGCGTGGTAATAGAAGTGGCGCGCTACCAGTGGAATGTCGATATCGCGGCTTTCGCGGATCGGCTTGCCGTTATCCAGCGTCTCCAGTACGGCAAACAGGCGGGCGTGTTTTTGCACGAGGCGGGCCAGTGCATACAGATACTTGGCGCGGGCATGGCCGGGCAGGGCGGCCCACTTGCCCTGAGCGCGCCGGGCGGCGCTGACCGCACGGTCCACATCATCAAGGCCGGCTTGCGTGACCTCGGCCAGCATCTCGCCGGTAGCGGGGTTTTTGGAGGTAAAAACATTACCCGGCGCAGTCATTTTTCCATCGATGAACAGGCCAAAGCGCTGGCCGGAGGCCTCCAGCCAAGCCATGGCGGCGGCGGCACTTTCAGGGGCCGGGCCGTATTCCATGCTTTTTAGAATATCGTTTACATTCATTATATTATCCAATCGGATGGCGGTAAGAGGCAGAGTAATACCCGGTCACATGGTGTTCAAGCTGACGCTCTATATCGCCCAGCAGCGATGATGCACCGAAGCGGAACAGGTGTGGCGAAAGCCAAGCGTCACCCAGCTCGTCTTTGATCAGGGTCAGGTAGGTCACAGCATCCTTAGCCTTTGAGATGCCCCCCGCCGGTTTATAGCCAACCCGGAAGCCGGTGCGAGTGTGATAATCGCGGATGGCGCGCAGCATCACCAGACTGACGGGCAGGGTGGCATTGACGCTTTCCTTGCCTGTGGAGGTCTTGATGAAATCGGCCCCGGCCATCATGCAGACAAGGCTGGCGCGCGCTACATTGCGCAGGCTTCCCAGCTCGCCGGTGGCTAAAATGGCCTTCACATGCGCTTGACCGCAGGCCTCTCGAAAGGCGCGCATTTCGTCATATAAAGCCTGCCAGTTGCCACATAATACATGGCGGCGCGAAATTACGATGTCGATCTCGCAGGCCCCCGCTGCCACGCTTTCGCGGATTTCCTCAAGGCGCAGATGCAACGGGTTCAGGCCCGCAGGAAAGCCGGTTGAAACGGCGGCAACAGGAATGCCCGTGCCGGCAAGGGCCTCAATGGCGGGGCCAATCATCTCGTGGTAAACGCAGACCGCACCGGTGGTGATGCCGTTTACCCCGAGGGCGCCCAGAATATCAGCGCGTACCGGCTGGGCCGCTTTAGCGCAGAGGCGGCGCACCCGGCCCGGCGTGT
>CAYNXK010000046.1:0-12544 GCA_964401125.1 uncultured Aliiroseovarius sp. | reverse complement strand
TGAATCGGGTTGTATTCACCAAATTTATGCAGCCAAGCGCGCAAACTGTTTGAATAAAAATCATGGTGCAACCCTGTGTTAATGCGGACTTCTTAGCCCTATCGGCGGGACAGGGAAAGAGGGCGGGCCTTGGCAAGTTTATCAAAGGCGGCAAGGTCTGCCAGCACCGTTTCCATATGTGAAAGCCGGATCATGTTGGCTCCATCCGAGGGGGCGCTGTCCGGGTCTGGGTGGGTCTCAAGAAATACTCCGGCAATGCCAAGAGACACTGCCGCGCGTGCCAGCACCGGCGCATGGTCCCGCTTGCCGCCCGAGCTATCCCCCTGAGCACCTGGCATTTGTACCGCATGGGTCGCATCCATGATCACCGGCTGGCCAAGCCCGGCCATGATCGGCAAGGCGCGCATGTCAGTAACCAGTGTATTGTAGCCAAACGAGGTGCCGCGCTCGGTCAGAAGGATGTTTTCGGCCCCTGCTCTAGTCAGCTTGGCGGCCACATGCGCCATATCCCACGGAGCAAGAAACTGGCCTTTCTTCACGTTGACCACAGCGCCGGTTTCGGCAGCGGCAACCAAAAGGTCGGTCTGACGGCACAGAAAGGCGGGAATTTGCAAAATGTCGGCCACGCACGCCACCGGGGCGCATTGTTCTGGCAAATGCACGTCAGTAATAATAGGCAGGCCCAGCGCATCTTTCACCGCCTGAAGTTGCTTCAGCCCGGCGGCAAGCCCCGGCCCGCGCGCCCCGGAGCCCGATGTCCGGTTCGCCTTGTCAAACGAAGCCTTAAAGACAAATCCCAGCCCCAGACCGGCGCAAATATCCTGCAAAGTCCCGGCAATATTCAACGCGTGATCTGTGCCCTCCAACTGGCAAGGCCCAGCGATGATCACCAGCGGCAGGTCATTGCCAAAGGTGACATTTCCTGCCCGCACATGCTTCATGTCAGCTTGATATCTGTTCGCGCAGGATTGACGCGGTTAGTGAGAGCATCAGATAGATGCCGGCAAATATCAGGAAGGCCAGAAGGGTATTCTCAAAAGCCCGTGGATAGGTCGCCTCATCAGGCGCTATCGGGCTGACACCGATTGATAGATAGCGGGTTTGTTTGTTGGCCTCGATGCGCGCGCTTTCCAGTTGCTGTAACGCCTGTTGCATCATCAGGATACGAGTTTCCATGTTGGTCTGAGCGATTGCCAACCTGCCGGCAATCGCCGCCAGAGAGCCGGTACCATTACTGCCGTCCGTCAGCTTTCCGCGCAAAAGTACAATCACACCTTCCAGCCGCTGGATGTCACCCCGTACCCCCTCAACTCGTGCCTGATTGGGGCGCAGATTGTCTAAAAGTTGCTGCAACTGAAGTTGTTTATCAAGCAGTTGTATCTCAAAAGAGGTGATATGAGACATTACCGAAGCGGTCTCGCCGGCGGCATCAAGCACGCCCATTTCTTCCTGCAGCCGTAGGACTTCAGCCTGTGCGTCCAGCATTTTCTGCTCGGCATCCTCATAGCTTGCACGTGCGCCCTGCATTTGGTCTTCGCGCTTCCTTTGAGTCAAACTGTCAACCCGGGTCTCGGCATAGCTGATCAGCGCCTTGGAATAGGCGGCCGAAATTGCCGGGTCGGCGGCGATGACTTCCATTTTGATGATGCCCTCGCTCGGATCATAGCCAATTTTCACTTTATTCCTGAAAAGGCGGAAGGCATCTTCGTTGGAGGCATCCGCCGCCAAACGCTGAATAGGATCAATATCGGGGTTCGAAAAGTGGCTTTTGAAGCCCACATCTGCATCCAGCCTGAGCATGGCCTCACGCGAGGTCAGGTAGCTTTGTACCGTGATCGAATCCTGTGATGTAGCCAGCCCCGAGCCGGCAAACAGGCCGCCCAGCCCACTACCGCCACCGCCATCAGCCTTCTGAATAATGAATTCGGACTTGGTGGCATACATTGGCGTGGCCACGACATAGTAATAATAGCCAGCCAGAAATGTCGGCAGAAACACAAAAAATGCCAACCGGGTGAACAGTAACAAGACCTTCTTGCGGCGGCGCTTAGCAATATCAAGCTGGATGTCCATGATAGATTTGTTGCGCGAAGCGGCGTCCAGCACATCTTTTGATGGTAGTTTCGGCTTGCTGTCCACAGTTTGCGGCAGCTTATGTGCGGCAGCGGTGGAGGCAGCGCCGGACGCGGCACCCTCAGCTGAAACCAGTTCCAGCATCGCGGCCCGCTGAAACGGGTCAATACCGGCGCGGCGCAACAGTCGTACCGCATCAAAATCCGAGGTCGCCGGCAATCCATGCTTGTTGGCCACCCGGCGCGCCATGCGCAATTGCCGGCCCGTCAGGCCTTCCTGGCGAATGGCTGCAAGCTCATCTTCGCTACGGACTTCGTCCGGCGCAGCCACATTGGCATTTTGCGCGGCGGTGGGAGCGGCGGTGGGAAATGCCTGATTGCTGAAGCCATCTTCATGCACATCCAAAGCCATCTCTTCCATCGGATTGAGGCGACGCGGCGACGCCCGGCCTTCAGTGCCGGTAGCAGTAGCGGTTTCCTGCGTTTGGCTTGCCGACGGGGACCGGCGCACGCGGAATTTCTTAACCCTGGGTTTCGTAGTCATAGAGCTGTTTCGCCTCTTCCAAGGTGTCAAACATGTGAAACTGGCCGTCTTTCAGAACTGCGGCCGAACGGCAGAATTTCTCAAGTGTCGTTGCCTGATGCGACACCACGATGACGGTGGCTGTTTCCAGCCGCTGCCGAAGCACATCGCCCGCCTTGCGGTTAAACTCGGCATCGGTAGTGTTGGGCATGCCCTCATCAATCAGGTATATATCAAATTCCAAAGCCAGAAGCAGCGAAAATGTCAACCGGGCGCGCATACCTTGTGAATAGGTGCCTACGGGCATGTCATAATATTCCTCCAACCCGCAAAGCCAACGGGTGAAAGCCTCAAGGTAGTCTGGATCCAGCCCGTAAAGCTGCGCCACGTAGCGGGCATTTTCCTTGGCCGAAAGCTTTGGCACGACCCCGCCCATGAAGCCAAGCGGAAACGACACCCGGCAGTTGCGCTTGATTTCACCTTCATCAGGTTTTTCCAGCCCCGCCATCATGTTGATCAGCGTAGATTTTCCGGTGCCGTTGGGGGCAAGAATGCCAAGTGAGTTGCCCAATTCCACGCGGAAGCTTGCCTGGTCCAGAATGACCTTGCGCTGTGTCCCCGTCCAAAAGGACTTGCTGACATTCACAAATTCCAGCATTTAATATCCAGTGAGGGTTTGCACCCATTTCATCTCGTTACCTCGGCTTGCGTTTTTGCAAGTATATACAACAGTTCCTAACAAACATTTTTGAATGCTCGTGGTCTGCATTGCTCTTATTATGTGGGCTGTTTTGCCCCTGTTGCAATAAATAACCGGTGAATATGCCAAATTTAAGGCAAATTTGCCCAAAATAAGCGGCTGATTTTTGCTTATAGAAGCCCAGCGGCCATGCTCCAGCCAATCCCGCCCAACACAGCCCCCAGCAAGGCAATACTCAGATAGGCGGCAAATACCCGTGGCTTGACCAAGGCCCAGACCGCCAGCGCCGCCGGAATGCAGCTAACCCCACCTGCCAGCACAAACGACATTGCAGCACCGTTAGACATGCCTTGCTCCAGTAATGCGGCCACCATCGGCACCGCCGCATAGCCGTTGAGATAAAACGGTGCCCCCACCAATGCCGCCAACAAAATCGGGCCGATACCGTCACCACCCAGCACATGCGCCACCATATCAGCGGGGATATAACGCAGCATCAGCGCCTGAATGAGGTAAGCCAGAAACAACCATTTCGCCAGAAACAGCGCGTTTTCAATAAATGTCGCGCGGAATACCCCCCGCCGCTCGGCCTCGCCCCAGAAGCGCCAGTTCACAGCCCCGGAAAATGGCTTACCACCCGCACCGCAGCTTGAGCCGCAACAATTTGAAATTGGGGTATCTTTCAGAGGGTCAGTAAACAGGGCTGAGCGCGCCAGTGCCATCACGATGAAACCGCCTACCAGCCCCATGCCCAGCGCCGCCAGCGTCTTGGCAATGGCAAAGGGGTAACCCAGCGTGCCGGCGGTGATGAAAAACATCGCCGGGTCCATCAGGGGCGAGGCCAGCCAAAAGGCCATGACCGCCGATAAAGGCGCACCCACCGCCAGCATGGCGGCGATGAAGGGAATCACCTCGCAGGAACAAAAAGGCGCAATACCGCCCATGATTGCCGCCAGAAAAATCATCCTGACCTCGCGGCCCTCAAAGGCACCGGCCAGCAGGCTCACGGCCCCGGTCGCCTTCAGATATGCTACAGAAAGCACCGCGAAAGTAATAAATATGCCGGTTTCGCCAAGCGAGGTAACGGCCGAGGTCAGGGTTGGCCAGACTTCCGCCGGGGCAAATATTGCCAATAGCACCGGGATCAGGATGATCGCCAGCACCGCATTATCAAGCTTGCGACGGCGTGGCTTGCTGCCTGTGGGACCTGTGCTGCCTGTGCTGCCTGTGGTATCAACCATGCTCTTGTTCCTTGAAGTCAGGAATGCAATCAGCGCAACATTCATGGCGCAAATAATCCGAAAGTATTTTTACAACAGAATAATTTGCCGCCACGCAAATGATGCTGCGGCCTTGTTTTTCCTGCCGGATCAGCTCGGCCCCGGTGAGAATTTTCAAATGATGCGTCAGGGTTGAGCCGGTAATGCCGCATTTTTGACCCAGTGTACCGATGCGCAACCCGTCAGGGCCGGCTCGCACGAGGTGGCGCAAGACTTCCAGACGTTGCTCTGAGCCAAGGGCGGCAAAGCTTGAGGCGGCAATTTCAATCGGCAGGCAGGTAGTGGTGGTGGATTCGTGTTTCATATTTCTAGTAATATAGAAGTATTTGCCCCACGCAAGAGTTATTCTATAATTATCGAAATGTCCCGGCGTTGCGCCCATAAAACCCCCACCTTGCCACACCGGCTCTGACACAATACTGGCTGGTTGAAGAAGGGCATGGTGTAGTCGGGGGAGCGAGAGTAAGGACATGACAGAGCAGACACCGCTTGATCAGGCCCATGCCTTGATGATGGCCGATATTGACGACAATGCCGCCCGGCTGGCTTTTTACAGCATTCTAGCCGACAGCGAGTTGTTTATCCTGCTAGAGCACGAGGCCGGACCAGATAGTATCTCGCCAGAAGTTCTGGATCTGGAAGGCACGCATTATACACTGGTTTTTGACCGCGAAGAACGGCTTGCAGATTTTACCGGCCAACCAGCGCCCTATGCCGCCCTACCGGGGCGGATCATTGCAGGTATGCTGGCAGGCGATAAAATGGGCATGGGGCTGAACCTTGGGGTGGCGCCCTCGTCCATCCTGATCCCAGCCGGGGCAATGAACTGGTTGCAAGAGGCGCTGGCTGAAACGCCCACACAGAGCATGGGCCAGATCAGCAAAATCTCAGCCCCTGAGGCCGGGCTTCAGCCATTGCTTGAAGCGGTGCAGCAAAAGCTCAGGATGGCAGGCGGGCTGGCACAGGCGGCATACCTTGCCAGTGCAGTGTTTCAGGACGGCCGCAAAAACGCTTTGCTGGCGGTTATTGCTGCGCCAGAAGCCGCCCATGCAGCACTGGCCCGCGCGGCACAGGAGGCACTGGTGTTTTCCAGCCTCAAAGACCAACGCCTTGATGTGGTGTTTCTGGAAACCCGCAGCAAATTGGCTACGGAACTGGCAAGCATTGGACACGCCTTTGCCCTACCGCCACCTGAGCCGGAAAACCTGAACCTATCAGCCCCTACCGCCCCCGGCTCAAACCCAGACAAGCCGCCAATTCTGAAATGAACACCCGCCTTAGCAAAGCTTGGTCAGCACCATGCTCTCGTCCGGCCATATAGCCATCCATATACCATAGTATGCAATCTTGCCGCCTTCGGCATCGCACCAGACCTGCTTAATCAGAAGCTCTTTAATTATAAGAACCCTGTTACTTGCCGAACAGGCCCACCAGCGCGCGCTTCACCAACCCGGTTACCGATGGGCGTTTGCTGGCAGTAAATGGCAGCGGGCGGCAAACCTCCATGGCTGCTACGCCAACACGGGCTGTCAGGGCGCCATTGACCACGCCTTCGCCAAAGCGGCGGCTGACCTTGGACAGGATGCCACCACCGGCAATGCTGCTGATCAGATCATCACCCACCGCCACGGCACCGGTGGCCACCAGATGCGTCATCACCGCCCGTGTCAGCCGCCAGCCGCCAAGCACACCGGCGCGGCCACCATAGATTTCAGCAATGCGGCGAATCATGCGCATATTAGCCATCAGGGCGGCGGCCACATCGGCCAGCGCCAGCGGCACCAATGCCGTGACCAAAGCCACCTGACGCGTGGCAGCCTCAACCTCGCGCATGGCGGCGGCATCAAGCGGGGCCAGCATTTCCAGCTCAGCCAGCATCAACACCGCATCGGCCTCAAACAGCTCGCCCAGCCGCTCGCGCATCCGCTCCCGACCCCAGCTAAGGTCCGGCCTTCCGGCATAAAGCTGCTCAAGGCGCGCAACCACCGCGCGCGCTTCCTTAAGGTCACCATGCACAAGGGCGGCCTCGCCCGCCTGTTGCAGCGCGTCAACCCGGCCAAGGCGCACAAAGGCCAGCCATTCGCGCAATGAAATCGCCAGCAGCACCACGATCAGCGCCCCACCCAACCCAAGAGCGATCATGCCCAGAAAGGGGTTGCGTATGAGCAGGCCGGTGATGAAATCCCACGCCGCCAGCGACACGACAAAACCGGTAAGCGCCAGCAACAGTGACCAGAACCAGCGCCCAAGGCGCGAGGGCTTGCGCGCACCCAGCGAAGCCACCACCTGCATCGCCTGTCCGGTGGGGGCTGGCAGCTCAGGCACCGGCGGAGCGCTGGCCGGGCTTTCCTCTGTTTGCGAATCCAGCTCGATCAGCACTGGCCCGGCCTGTCTGGGAGCTTCATCCATGGGCATTGCTCCATTCATAGCGGATATCGGGCAGGCCCTCATCATTGCCCGTACCATCAGAACGCCTGACCTCATGGAAGCCCTGGCGCAGGTAAAAATTCCGGGCACCATGATTGGCCTGAAAGGTCCAGAGAGCCAAGGCATTTACCCTGCTTTTAGCCGTATCAAGCAATGCTTGGCCAACTCCCTTGCCCCGCACCGGGCGGGCCAGATAGAGGGCATGAATTTCGCCGCCATCATGGGCCAAAAAGCCAATCGGCTGTCCGCATCTCCGCGCGATCAAGACCCAGCCCCGCCCGATCAAGTCAACCAGATGGGCACGGCATTCTGCACGGCTGTGCATCTGCGGTATCCAAAGATTTTCGTCCACCCAATCAGCAAGGATATTGCCACAGGCCGGGGCATCCGTGAGGCGGCCCAGCTCGATGATCGTGGTGGTACTGACACAAACATTCATAGCTTGTCTCCGAACAGGAATTCGGCGGCCTTGTCCAGCCGGATATGTGGCGGGCCTTGGCCGGGGGCAAGGCTGAGTACCGCAGGGGCAAAGCGCATAACCTGATAATCTGCATCCAGCCATTTTTCCGCCCCCTCACGCGCCGGAGCCAGCAGGCGGGCGGGGTCTTTGGGAAGCTCGCCGGGGTAGAACGCCGCTGATTTGCCGCTATCCAGCAGAGTGCCGCGCACGCAGTCAAGTTGGCGGCCCTGATGCTCCAGAGTTTCCTCAGTGGTGGCACGCAGGGAGGCAATAGACATGGCGGCTGTTCCTGCCCCGGCATAATCTGCCCGGTCACGTGCTTCGCGTACCATTGCTTCGCAAATGGCGGTCAGGCGGGCGTGCTGGCTGTGATGCAGATGGTCGGCCTTAGTGGCGGCAAACAGAATGCGCTCAACCCGGCGGCCAAGGAATATCTTGCTGAGAAAGGCGTTGCGGCCCGGACGAAAGGCCGACAGGATTTCGGCCATGGCCCGGCGCAGATCTTCCAGCGCCGCCGGCCCGGCATGGATGGCCCCCAGCACATCCATCAAGACCACCTGCTGGTCAATACGGGAAAAATGCTCCTTGAAGAAGGGCTTGACGATTTTGCCCTTATAGGCTTCAAAGCGGCGCTCCATCTCGCGCCACAGCGAGGATCGGCTGTGCTTTTCGGGCTTTGACAATGGTGCGAATGTCAGGGCCGGCGAGCCAGCCAGATCACCTGGCAGCAAAAACCGCCCCGGCGTGCAGTCAGAAAACCCGGCCTCGCGGGCCTTATGCAAATAGGCGGTGAAGCCGGCGGCCAAAGCTTGCGCCACCGGCTCACCCAGCTTGGCAGCGGCATCCGTAGCAGCCGCCTGTGCCAAGTATGTCGCCGCCATAGGGCGCGGCGCAATCAGCGACAGCGTATTTGCCGCCCAATCGGTATAGGAGACATCAAGCAGCGCCAGATCAAGCAACCATTCACCGGGGTAGTCAACAATATCGAGATGCACGATGCGGGGGCGGCGCAATCCGGAAAGCAGGCCGCCCGGTTGCACCTTGAAGCTCAGGCGCAGCTCGCTAACCGCTCGGGTGGATTCCGGCCATTGCGGCGCAGAATTACCGGCCCCGGTCATCATCGCCATATGCGCCTCGTAATCAAAACGCGGCACGGTGACATCTGGCTGGGGTTGCAGAAACACCGCCTCAATTCGGCCCTCGGAGGCCACCACAAGCTGGCTCATGCGGCTGCGATTCAGCAGGTTCGCCACCAGTGATGTAATAAAAACCGTCTTGCCGGCCCGGCTCAGCCCGGTTACCCCAAGGCGCACCACCGGCTCAAACAACGCGCCATGCGCCGATGACCCGGCCATCTCGATACGGCGCACCAGCCCGTCTGCAACATTACCCAGCCCCAAATGCACTCTCCTGTTTCTGTGTGGAACATAGGCATACAACGCCGGGGCGGCTAGGGCCGAGCAAAAATTCGTTCTTGTGTCAGGGATTGCCCGGCCGCTTAACAAAGAGTAAGCCCGCGACATGCCACGTTATGCTTTGAAAATTGAATATACCGGCACGCCGTTTTTCGGTTGGCAACGACAGAAGGAGCATTCCTCGGTGCAAGGTGTCATTGAGGCAGCTTTGGCGCGGCTTGAGCCTGATTTGCCACCGATTGCCGCCGCTGGGCGCACGGATGCCGGGGTGCACGCCCTTGGTCAGGTGGCGCATTGTGATATGCGCAAGGATTGGCAGCCGTTCCGCTTGTCTGAAGCGCTAAACCACCACTTGAAGCCGGCACCTGTGGTTGTGGTGGCCTGCGCCCGGGTTGCAGATGACTTCCATGCCCGCTTTTCAGCCATTGAGCGGACCTACCTGTTTCGCCTGATCACGCGCCGGGCACGGCTGACCCATGATAGGGGGTTGGCTTGGCGGGTGGGGCACAAGCTTGACGCCAGTGCCATGCAGGCCGGGGCTGACCGGCTGTTAGGGCGGCATGATTTTACTACCTTCCGCTCGACCATGTGTCAGGCTGACAGCCCTTTACGCAGCCTGGACGAGCTGCGTCTGGAAGTCCGGCCCTTGCTTGGGGGCACAGAGTTTCGCTTTCATGTACGCGCGCGCGCTTTTTTGCATAGTCAAGTACGCTCTTTTGTCGGCACGCTGGAGCGCGTTGGTGCCGGGGCGTGGACGCCGGATGATGTGACACGCGCCCTTGAAGCCCGCAGCCGCGCCGCGTGCGGGCCGGTCTGTCCGCCTGACGGGCTGTATCTGGCCGGGGTAAAATACCCGCAAGACCCGTTTTCCCCCTCACCGGGCTGACAAAACCGGCAAAGGTGGCCAAAATCAGGGAGGGTAGCGCGCAAGGAATAACAGCCTTTCCCGCAGGCTGACCCTCTGCCATAATGCCGCCAACCAATAACAAAACCAGAGCAGCAGCCCATGAATGACCTCCTGTCCGGAGCCACAACCGAGACCTATGATGCTTCTTCTATCGAAGTTCTGGAGGGGCTGGAGCCAGTGCGCCAGCGCCCCGGCATGTATATCGGCGGCACTGACGAGCGCGCGCTGCATCACCTTGTGGCCGAGGTTCTGGATAATTCCATGGACGAGGCAGTGGCCGGTCATGCCAGCCGCATCAATGTAACACTGCACGCTGATTATTCCATCACCATCGCCGATAATGGCCGTGGCATTCCGGTTGATCCGCACCCGAAATTTCCCGACAAATCAGCGCTTGAGGTGATTCTTTGCACGCTGCATGCCGGTGGTAAATTCTCCGGTAATGCCTATCAGACCTCGGGCGGGCTGCACGGGGTTGGCGCTTCGGTGGTCAACGCGCTTTCTGACAGTCTTGTGGTGCAGGTGGCACGGGGTCGCATGCTTTATGAGCAGCGCTTTTCGCGCGGTATCCCACTTGGCCCGGTCTCTAAAATCGGTGCCGCCCCAAACCGACGCGGCACCGAAATGACCTTTCACGCCGATGAGCAGATATTCGGCCACCACCGCTTTAAGCCCAAACGCTTGTTCACGCTGGCCCGCTCCAAAGCCTATTTGTTTTCCGGCGTGGAAATCCGCTGGAAAAGCGAGATTGATGATGGCGAAACCCCTTGCGAGGCAGTCTTTCACTTCCCCGGCGGCCTGTCTGACTATCTGGGTGAACGCCTGAATGGCGCCTCGACCTATGCCGATGCTCCCTTTGCCGGCAAAGTCGAGTTTGCCCAGCGCTTCAGCGTGCCGGGTTATGTGGAATGGGCGATCAACTGGACGCCCTCACGCGATGGTTTTCTGCAAAGCTATTGCAACACAGTGCCCACGCCCGAGGGCGGCACCCATGTGGCGGGCTTCTGGGCCGCTATCGTCAAGGGTATCAAGGCTTATGGCGAGCTGACGGGCAACAAAAAGGCGGCACATATTGTGCGTGATGATCTGATGGGCGGCGGCTGTGCTCTGGTCTCGACTTTCATCGCGGACCCCTCGTTTGTGGGCCAGACCAAAGACCGGCTATCAACTGAAGGTGCTGCGCGCATGGTTGAGCAATCAGTGCGTGACCATTTTGACAACTGGCTGGCCTCTGACACCAAATCCGCCGGGGCCATACTGGATTTTTTGGTGCTGCGGGCCGAGGAGCGGCTGAAAAGGCGGCAGGAAAAGGAAACCCAGCGCAAATCTGCCACCAAAAAGCTGCGCTTGCCCGGCAAGTTGGTGGATTGCTCGAATGCCAGCCGCGAGGGTACGGAGCTGTTCATCGTTGAAGGCGACAGTGCCGGTGGCTCCGCCAAAATGGCGCGCAACCGCAAGACTCAGGCGCTGCTGCCCTTGCGTGGCAAAATCCTTAACGTGCTGGGGGCGGCAAGCTCTAAAATTGGCACCAATGCTGAAATTTCGGATCTGACACAAGCGCTTGGAGTCGCCCTTGGCAGCCGTTTCAACGTTGATGATCTGCGCTATGAAAAGATCATCATCATGACCGATGCCGATGTGGACGGTGCCCATATTGCAGCCCTCCTGATGACGTTCTTTTTCACACAAATGCGACCGATGATCGACGCCGGGCATTTGTACCTGGCCTGCCCACCGCTGTTTCGCCTCACACAGGGAGCTAAGCGGGTTTACTGCCTCGATGAGGCCGAGCGCGACAGGTGGATGGCGAAGGGGCTGGGCGGCAAGGGAAAAATCGACATGTCCCGCTTCAAAGGGCTGGGCGAAATGGATGCAAAAGACCTGAAAGATACCACCATGAACCCCGAAACCCGCAAGCTGATCCAGGTCACCATTGACGAGGACGAGCCGGGAGAAACCGCCGATCTGGTGGAGCGCCTGATGGGCAAGAAGCCCGAGAAACGGTTTGAGTATATCCAGGAGAACGCGCGGTTCGTGGCGGAGTTGGACGTGTAAGACCACCCAGCAACGTAACCAGCGCCGTAGCAAAATAAATCTGCCGTGCTGGCCCTACAGAAGGTCTCGCAAGACCGGAATCAGCGGCTTGTCGGCAGCGGGCATCTCATAGTTGCGCAAATCCTGCACCTTTACCCATGCCAAACGCTGGGCTTCGCGTGGGTGTGGTGTGCCTTCCCACTTCCGGCAGGCAAAGACCGGCATCAGCAAGTGGAAACCCTCGTAAGCGTGGCTGGCAAACGTGAGCGGTGCGAGGCAGGATTGCCATGTATCGATTCCCAATTCCTCATGCAGCTCGCGGATAAGAGCGGCCTCAGGTGTCTCGCCCGGCTCAACCTTTCCGCCGGGAAACTCCCAAAGGCCAGCCATGCTTTTGCCTTCCGGTCGCTGGGCAAGAAGCACGCGCCCGTCGCGGTCTATCAGAGCAACGGCAGAGACCAGCAGGAGTTTCATGAGCGGTAATCGGCGTTGATCTGGATATAGCCGTGAGTGAGATCGCAACTCCAGACGGTTGCATTACCGCCGCCAAGGCCAAGATCGATACTGATCAGCAATTCTTCCTGCTGCATATATTCCGCGCCAACCTCTTCCCGGTAATCAGGCGAGACCCAGCCATTTTGCGCCACCAGAATATCACCAAAACGGATAGAAAGAAGGTCTCGGTCAGCAGGTGCGCCCGATTTTCCGATGGCCATGACAATGCGG
>CAYNXK010000045.1:0-12601 GCA_964401125.1 uncultured Aliiroseovarius sp. | reverse complement strand
GTTCGGCACAAGTTACAGGGTTTTGAAGGCCGCCTACGCAGCCTTTTTGAGCAAAATCAGAAACGGCCCCGCCGAGAATGGTGCACCGCTGTGAAGCTTTTTGAGCAGCTGGTTGAAGAGGGATATACCGGCTCACATTCTCCGGTTTGTCGATTACCGGGCAGTGGAAAAGGTGGTGCGCGTGCGTTCTATTGGCTTTGCCCCTCATAGGTGGGTCACTTCTAAATGCTAAAACCGGGTCAGTTTTGAACGCTCATTGACAAGAAGGTACGGATCGCCGTGAGAGCCGTGCGCAACCCGCTTGCCGCCTTATCAACACCCAGTCCCGGCTTTGGTATGATACAAGGCGTTGCCCGGTATTCCGTGGACATGGCCCAGAGGCTACCTCCACCGGCAAGGGCTCTGCGGCAATCCCTTCACCATCCTGCCGCCTGTAGGAAGGTGCCACCCGCTTCACCCCGGACTTTGCCAGCATATCTAGCCATCTGGAGGGGGTATCAGCCACTGGCACGTGCTGGTTTTTGCTAAAACGGCGCTCAACCATGGCCCAAAACTAATTTTCCCAGAGGTGGCAAAGGCGCGCTGCTCTGCAAACCACGCCATCGGGTTCTGAGGCTCTGCCAGCCGATGATTGGCAGAAATCACCAATGCGGCCAGTTGCGCGGCTTCACCATCCACCTTTACGGGGGTCCCTGTAGCTACAAAGCCTTCAGTAATTCCAGTGTCGGCCAGGCGTCCGCAGGCAGGCCAAGGCGCAGTTGTTCTGCCTGTACTGCCGGGCGGGTTTTTGCTCCGAGAATGCCATCAACCTTGCCTACATCATGGCCGCGCGCCTGCAATTTTTGTTGCAAATCTTTCATCTGGCTGGCCGATAAGGCCGGGTCAGGATTGCCTGTATCATAGGGCGGCGCGCCCTCCAGTCTTGTGGCAAAATAGGCTGCTGTGGTCACGTAGACAAAGCTTTTGTTCCACTCGAAATAGATATGAAAGTTGGGATAGGCGATAAAGGCTGGCCCCTTGCGGCCCTGTGGTAGCAGAATCGACGCCGGCATATGACCCGCGCCAAGGCTGCCAGACCGCGCTTTTACGCCCAGCCGTTCCCACTGGCTTACCTCCATCTCATGGTTCAACCCGGTTTTTGACCAATCAAGGTTTTCAGGCACCACAACCTCCTGCAACCATGGCTCACCAGCGCGCCAGCCTAGCGTGGCCAGCACATTGGCCCCGGACAGAAGCGCATCAGCGGCCGAGGTTCGCAAGTTGACCATGCCGTCGCCGTCGCCGTCGACACCATGTTCCAAAATATCATGGGGCATCATCTGCACCATGCCAATTTCACCGGCCCAGGCGCCTTTTGAGGTCACAGGGTCAAAATCTCCACGCTCAAATAGCTCAAGGGCAGCAAAAACATGTGGCTGAAACAGCGCGGGCCGGCGGCAATCATGGCTAAGTGTGACCAGTGAGTTCAGGGTGTTGAAATTGCCCTGCACGGCGCCAAAATCGGTCTCAAAGGCCCAAAAAGCGGTTAGCACGCCACGGCTGACACCGTATTTACGCTCCATAACGTCAAACACATTGTCCCATTTACGAAGGTTAACGCGGCCATTATCCATCCGGTTCTGAGAGATTAACGCCCGTGAGAAATCTATGAAGGTTTTTTGAAATATTGCCTGAGACCGGTCTGCCTTGATGGTGGCCGGGTCATGACGGACCAAAGCAAAAAAGGCATCAACACTGGATTGTCTGTGGCCTTTGCGCATGGCCTCGGCCTTCATCATATTTACGAAAGACGGGAAGGTGCCGCCGCATTGTACATTGGCCTGAGCGGCTGTTGCAGCAAGCATTGCGCCAGCCACAATGGTAAGAAGTTTGCGCATGTTATTACCTTTTGAAAATCACTGTCGGGCACAGATTAGCAGGCTTCTCGTCTCAGGCAAATGCAAGCAGGGCAACAATCAGCAAAAGCCCGCCCCAAGCCCGCCAAAGTGCGGAAATTGCCGCCTCAATATCTTGTGGTCCCGGATCATGCCGGCCTTCATCATTGACCCAGGGAAAGTTGCGCTTCTCACCATTGTAAGAGCGTGGCCCGGCAAGCGCCACTTCCAGCACAGCCGCCATCGCCGCTTCGGGCCAACCGGCGTTGGGGGAGCGGTGCATGGGTGCGTCGCGGCGGATGATTTTCCAAGCATCCGGACGCCAATGCACAAGCATGATAAGAGCCGCGGTCAGGCGGGCAGGGATCCAATTCAGCACATCATCAAAGCGCGCGGCAGCTTTGCCAAACTCCTCGTATTGCGGGGTGAGATAGCCGATCATGCTATCAGCCGTGTTAGTCAGCTTATAGACCATTAGGCCAGGCAAGCCGGCAATGAGAAACCAGAAAACTGGCGCTGCAATGCCATCTGAAAAGTTCTCGGCAGCACTTTCAATGGCCGCGCGGGCAATGTCCGGGGCTTCCATTTCACGGGTATCACGCCCGACAATCTGCGCCACGGCAAGGCGGGCGTCGGCGGTGGAAAGGCGCAAGGCGTCAGCCACCGCACGCACATGGGAAACCAAAGATTTTTGTGCAATGAGGATTGCAGCCAGCAGCAGCTCAATCGCCGCGCCACCGGGCATTGCAGACAGTGCCCAGCCGATCATCCAAGCCAGAATGGCGAGCAGGGTAAAGCCGAAAAGGCCAGAGATAAAACGGTTTTCACCGTGATTATACATGCGGTCCAGCCAGCCAATAACCCGCCCCATAAGCACTGCGGGATGCGGCAGGCGGGACCACAGCCAGCGCGGCTCTCCCAGCGCTGCATCAAGCAGCAGCGCTAACAGCAAAAGCCCTGCATGGCTCACAAAGCGGCCTCCAATTGCGGCCATCCTTCAGCCGGGGGAAGGCCTAGCCGCAACCATCTGTCATCATAGGGGAAAGCCCGGCTCCAGACCTTCCCAAGTGCCAGTTTATTTTGCCATTTCAGGGCATTATCTACTTTATACAGTCGAAATAGCGCCGTGCCACCAATCAGTTCTGCATCCTTCATCCGCAAGATTTCATCCATGCGCATTGCATCTGCTTTCAGCCGTTGACGGGTGGCATTGGCCCAGCGTATATCCTCCAGGGCAGCGCGTCCAACAGCAAGTGCGGGGCCTGAAACCGGCCACGGCCCAAGCATCTCCTTGAGCCGGCCAATCAGCGCCGGATCTCCTATGGCAAAGCCAAGACGAAGGCCTGCAAGGCCCCAGAATTTCCCCAGTGATTTCAGGATTACAACACCGGGTATCACAGCCCTTTCACCCATATGCGTATTGCCCGGCGCAATGTCGCAAAAGCTCTCGTCGATCACCAGTAATTGCCGGTCGCCGGGATGCTCGTCTTGACCATTCCACATTGCTCCGGTTGGGTTGTTGGGGTGGACAATTACCCTTACCTCGGCCTCCTGCTGCGTTATCTGCCAACCCGCCCCGCGAAATGCGGCTTCGTGTTCATTATAGGTGCGCTCTGCAATTTGTACTCGTCCGGCAGGCAGCAGGTGGGGGATGCTGGCGATCAACGAAGAAGCGCCGGGGGCCGCGAGTACCGCTGCACTTTCAGGCACCACCCAGAAGTTACGCGCCGCAGCGTCAAGCGTCCTGGCAGCGGTCTCATCAGGTAGGGCGGTCCAGGCTTCCGCAGGAAGTGCGGGAACCGGGTAAGCTGCCGGGTTGATGCCGGTAGAAAGGTCAAGCCAGTCAGCACGTTCGCCGCCATAGTGGGCAATGGCCGCATCCAGCCCGCCGCCGTGGTCGCATGGGCGCATCACTCATCCTCTTCCAGAGGCGGATGCCGGGTGATAAAGTGGCCTTTCACTGCCTCGGGCCAGGACCGGTATGGCACCTGCCCGCTTTCGCTTTGCGCATGTGCCTTGGCATAGGCCACAATGGCCTCAGCCGCCTCTTGATCCGGTGTAAACGCCCCCAGCGTATAAGCCAGCTTTCCGGCCGCCTGCACCGCAATATTGCAACTGTGTTGACAGCCCATCAAACAGGAGACGCGTCTGGTTTCCACTTCCGTTCCCAGGGCCGCTGCCTCAACAAGCCGCGCCAATATCTCACCGTCAGTTTCGGTCATGCCGGATTTTCCCCAGCCTTCCCGCTTGCAGGTGTCACAGATTGTCACCCAGGTTGCCATTTGCTACTCCTTGTTATCCACAGGCTTGAAGCGGAAGTCCGCGTAAAACACAATCCTACACGCGATATTCATGATAATTAATAGAACCTTTCAGATTATTAACCTTTTGGTAGGGTCTTGGTAGGATTCTCATGTCAAGTATATGACTGGTCCGCAGGGCGGGGGGTAAATGAAGGTTTTAATAGCTGAAAGCAATCCGGAACTTGGGGCAATTTGGGCCAGGCATCTGGTACGACAGGGCACCGAGGTAACCTTGCGCATGACCAGCGCAGACGCAACAATGGCGTTGAGTGAGGCGGCCTTTGATTTGATTGTTCTGAACCTATCGCTTGGTGAAGCCGAAGCGCTTTCAGTGGCTGATTATGCCGCCTACCGGCACCCTGAATCCAAAATTATTTTTGTCACAGGGTCAACCTTTTTCACCGACGGCTCCATTTTCTCGATTTGCCCGAATGCCTGTGCCTGCTTGCCAGAACATACCCCGCCACAAGACCTTGCGGCCTTGGTTGAGTACCATCTTGGCAATGTGGCCTGAGTAGGGCTTAGGCGTTAGCAATTTCTGACGTTCACTGCGCCAATATCGTGAGTCCAAACAGCTTAGAATAAAAATACCCGCTCAAAGCTGAACGGGTATTTGTTTTGGATTGCACGGGCTTGCCGCTCTGTTCACATGGCCATGTGCTGATGCTACCGGCGCAGGCCCAAACGCTTGATCAGGTCTTGATAGCGGGCTTCATCCTTGGCGCGGGCGTAGTCCAGCAATTTGCGGCGGGTAGCGACCATTTTCAGCAGGCCACGGCGGCCGTGATTATCTTTTTTGTGAGTCTTGAAGTGTTCTGTCAGGGTTTTAATCCGGCTCGAAAGCACGGCTACCTGCACTTCAGGGGAACCGGTATCGCCTTCTTTGGTGGCGAATTCCTTCATGATACGGGTTTTTTCTTCTTTGGTTATCGACATCGGGGTCTCCTTTAAGGTTTGTGTGAATGGCTCAGGCCGGGATGTCGTCCAGCAAGGCCCATGGAGGGTCGTAATGATCCGCAGAATATGCGGATGCGCGCGTATAGAAGATACCGGGTGGGAAGGAAAGCCGATTCTGTGCTATTTTTGTGCTATTTCTGTGCTATTGGGGGGTGCCAATCTGCTTAATGATCTGCGCCACCCAGTCGCCCAGCACCGGAATGAAGTCGATAGTTCCAAGCATTTTCACAAGGATAGACACCAACAACGTTGCACCCAGCACCGAGCCAAGGCCAAAGGCCAGCCCACGAAAAATCTGGAACATCCCAAGTTTCCATAAATTATCATGCAAACGAATGAAGCGGTGATTATTCATGCGCTGCACTTCGTCACGCAAAAGCTGCACCTCATGCGCCAAGCCGGCTGTGTCTGGTTGCTTTGAAGGCGGTGGGTTTTTTGGATTTAACATGGCGCAATATTATCGGCCCGGCGGTAATAGGCAACCAAAGCTTTTGCCCCGCCATTTGCTCGCTCGCTGGCAGGTGCCGTTACCTGTCCAATATCAGAAATACTGATGAGAGCCTGAGCCATTGATGATCCAAAAGGCCACTATCCAAGAGGCCACTGGGGCTAACTTGTATTTGGCAATCTAACCCGAGGCAGCCTTCAATTTGAACATATTCATGATAGGGTTTATTTGCTCAGGTATTGTGGTCCTCCACCAAGCCAACCCCAATCACTGGGCGCAGCACATGCGGCTTTGCCGGATCATAAAGCGCCGAATCGGCAAAATTATGCACCTCGCCCAAAGCCGGGCCCACCAGAACAAGTGCCGTGCGGGTGATTTTAGCAGCTCTTACCTTTTTGCGAATATTGGCCAGAGTACCGCGTAACAGCAGCTCATCCGGCCAGCCAACCCGGTAGGCCACCACCACCGGGCAATTCACCCCGTAATGTGGCACCAGAATGCGCTCGATCTCGCGCATGTTGCGCACGGCAAGATGAATGGCCAAGGTCGCACCCGTGCGGGCAAAATTCTCCAGGGTCTCACCCTCGGGCATCGAGGTTGACTGCATCGACATCCGGGTCAAAATGATGCTCTGCGCCACTTCCGGTATTGTCAGCTCCTGGCCCAATGCCGCCGCCGCTGCCGCATAGGCCGGCACGCCGGGGATGATCTGGTAGCCTATCGCGTCGGCCTTCAGCCGCCTGATTTGCTCGGCAATTGCGCCGTATAGTGACGGATCGCCCGAATGCACCCGCGCCACATCATCGCCCCTCATATGGGCCTCAACAATCTCGGCGTGGGTTTGATCCAGCGTCATGGCGGCGCTGTCCAGCACGCGCGCCCCCTCCGGCGCACCTGCCACCACCTCTGAGGGCACCAGAGAGCCGGCGTAAATGCAGACCGGGCAAGCGCTGATCAGCCGTTGGGCTTTCAAGGTCAAAAGCTCCGGGTCTCCCGGCCCGGCCCCGATGAAATAGACTGTCATGACAAATCTCCATCAATCCGGCGGGCGTAGCCGCGCGGTGTATACATGCGCGGCCCCTCGCCGAGCATTGCCAGTTTTGAGTTGGACGACCCAATCAAAACCACTGTCAGCATATCCACCTCGTCCACCTGCAACTGATCCAGCCGCCGGTAACGCACATGCTCATCCAGCCGCCCCAGATTGCTGGCCAGCATGACTGGCGTATGGGCTGGGCGGTGCGCCAGCAAAATATCGCGCGCCTCGGCCAAGAGAATGCGGCGCTTTTTTGATACCGGGTTGTAAAGCGCGATCACAAAATCACCCTCGGCAGCCGCCTTTAGACGTTTCAGAATATCGGCGCGCGGGGTCAGTAAATCCGACAGTGAAATGGCGCAAAAATCATGCCCCAAAGGTGCCCCGGCCCGCGCCGCCGCCCCCTGCAAGGCCGAAACACCGGGGGCTGACACCACCTCAATGCGCCGCGCTGCATCCGATACACCCTGCGCCTCCGGCCCCCTGTCCAACAGCTCAAACACCAACGCCCCCATGGCATAAATGCCAGCATCACCGGAGCAAATCAGCGCCACATTTGCGCCCTTTCCAGCCCGCTCAAGGGCATAACGGCACCGGTCTTCCTCGCTACCCAGCGGGTAATCCGTGCGCAGCTTGCCGGCTGCCAACGGCCCCAGCAGGTCAATATATAAGCCATAGCCCACCAGCTCATCTGCCTCCTGAACAAGCTGCGAGGCTTCCGGCGTGCGCCAGCTTGACTGACCGGGTCCGATGCCGATAATCGAAAGCTTGCCGCGCGGCGTACCCGGCATTTCAACTATCGGCTGTGGGCAGAGCGACAATGCTGCCGTTGCCATTGCCGATTTAACCTTGGGGTGCAGCAATACCGCCTCCGGCCCCGCCGCTGCCAGGGCTGCATTTTCTGCCACGCCGTGGGTGCCGACCTCAGAAAACACCACCTTTGAGGGGTTCTGCGTGCGCCCTGTTTCGGCCTCCAGCCCGGTTGCCGTGAACAACCTGAGCGGCAGGCCCAGATGCTTTGACAATTCCAACATGGCCGGCTCGTCGGCCTTGAGGTCCAGGGTTGCTATCGCCTTCAGGGCTTTTGGGGCAATTTCTGCCGCGGCCAGCAAGCCATCAACCAGTCCAATCAGCTCGTCAGGCCGGCAATTACGCGCACATCCTACACCCAGAACAGCGCGTTGCGGGCGGTAAATCAACGTGGTTTCGCGCATTGTTTCGCCCTGCATTGTCTTGCCCTGCATTGTCTTGCAAGGAGACAGGCTGCAAATCAGGTCCACCTCTTCGCCCTGCGGTAAATGCACCAGCCAGTCGGCCTTTGCCGCCGCATCGCCACAAATTCGCGCGCCGCCGCCCTGCAAAAGCGCCATCATCGCCGCCTTGGCATTTTGCGGGTTCTCCAGCACCCAACCCGCCGGTGGCTCGTCCAAGACCACGCCCAGCGCCACATCGCCTGCCGTGGTCACCGCCGCTTTTGCGCCCAGCCCTTCGGCCAGCAGTCGTGCCAGCCGGTTCGCGCCTCGGTGCCCGCCCAGCAGCGGCACCACTATCGCCCCGTCATCAGAGACCGCCAGCAAAGGTGGCTCGGCCCGCTTATCCACCAGCAAAGGGGCTACCGCCCGGATCAAAATGCCTGCGGCACAAACCCCCACCACCGGCACGCGGGCAGCAAACAAGTCGCGCACATGGTCAAGTGCGTTGGCAAAGAAGGCATCCGCCTTCTCCACCCGCCCGGTACGGCCATGCACGGGTGCATCCAGCAGTGCGGCCACCTTATGCGCTACGCCTTCACCCGCGCGGCTCAAACAGATAACCACCGGTTTTACAGCCATGGATCAACCTCCTTTGTTAGCAGAATCATTGAAAAATATGCAGCCGGGTCCGGGGCCTCGGCCAGAGGCAGGCGACGTTCATCTCCCAGACTTGCCCGCTCAATATATTGGGCGCGCGAAAGCAGCCCTAGCCCGTCTATCAGCGCCCGCACCCGGCCAAGATGTCGCCCCAGCTTCATGATTGCCACGCTGTCAGCCGCCATGATAGCCGCCCGCAAAGCGGCATCATCCAAGGGCGCGGGCAGGACGCTCAGCACTTGGTTGCGCGCCACCAATGGCAGGCTCAGGCGGGCTGACGCTGCCGATACCGAGCTGACCCCTGGCACTATTTCAACGGGAAAGCGCTGGGCAAGACGCGCGTGCAGGTACATGAACGAGCCGTAGAAAAACGGGTCTCCCTCGCACAGAACCACCACATCCTCGCCCGCCTCCAGAGCCTCAGAAATGTGCCCCGCCGCCTGGTCATAGGCGGCCTGCGCCGGGCCGCGCGCCTGTGTCATGGGCACTTCCATGGCGATTTCATGCACATCTTCACGTAGCATTTCAGCGGCAATCGAGCGGGCAAAGCTTGCAGCCCCCGGCAAGTGCGGATAGGCCACCACCCCGGCGGCTGCAATCAGCCTTGCGGCCTTCAGCGTCATCAGGTCCGGGTCGCCTGGGCCAAGGCCAATACCGTACAGAATGCCGCTCATCGTTTAATCAGGCTCCACTGGGTAACCGGGCGCATGGGCTGCCAACTGGTCAGCGCCCCCAAAGGCTCGGCGCGGGCCACAGAAATTCTGACCAGATTGCCGCCGCGCTTTTTCTGTAATTTCACCAACAAAGCCTCGCTTTCCAAGGTTACCGTATTGGCCACCAGCCGCCCCAGCGGGCGCAAGGCCTGCCATGCGGCCTCAAAAGTTGCCTCACTCAGCCCACCGCCGATAAACACGGCATCTGGCGCGGCCAACCCGGCCAGAGCCTCCGGCACCATACCGTCAACCAGCTCCAGCTTCGGTACCCCCAAAGCCAGCGCATTCGCCGCTGCCATGGCGCGGCGGTCGGCGCGTGGCTCAATACCAATGGCGCGGGTGTGGCGTGCTGCGCGCATCCACTCGACAGCAACCGAGCCGCAGCCCGTGCCGATATCCCACAACAAAGCCCCGCGCATGGGCATCAACCTGGCCAGCGTGATGGCGCGCACCTCCTGCTTGGTCATGGTGCCGTCATGCTGAAAAAGTGCGTCCTCCAACCCCGGCACGCGCGGCAACAGGGCGGCATCGGGTGCGGCCACACATTCTACCGCTAACGTGTTGAAGGGCGGCACTTTATGAGTCCAGCTCTCGGCCATTCCATCAAAGCGCGCCTCATCCGGGCCGCCCATATTTGCCAGAACTGTCATTTTGCTCTGGCCAAAACCCCGGTGGCTCAGAAAGGCCGCAATCTGCCCCGGCGTCTCTGCATCGGTGGTCAGAATCAGCAGCCGTAGATCAGGCTGGATGAAAACAATCATCTGCTCAACCGGACGGCCATGCACGGTCAATGTTTCAAGGTCCGCCATGGACCAGCCCATACGGGCAGCGGCCAGTTGAAAGGCCCCAACCTGGGGGTGATAGGTAATCTCACCGGGGTCAATATGGCGGCCAATACGCGCCCCAACTGAGAACCACAGGGGGTCCCCCGAGGCCAGCACCACCACGCGCCGCCCCTGCATGGCCTTCAAGGTTTCAACCAGCGCATCAAACGGCGACGGCCAGCTGACCAGCTTGGCCCCGATGCTGGCAACCAATGCATGATGGCGCGCCCCGCCAACAATCACCTCGGCGGATTCAACCACAGCGCGGCTGGCCGGTGCCAACCCATCCAGCCCATCCTCGCCAATGCCAACAATATGCAGCCATGGATCAGTCATATGCCCCCCAGTTTCATCTTGGCAAAAATACTCCCGCCGGAGGCATCCAACGATCCGACTGTAAACTGCTTCTTCATTCAGGCACCCCGGCCAAACCCACCGCCAGTGCATTGACCACCGCCGAGGCCATGGCCGAGCCGCCACGCCGCCCTTTCAGGGTAATATAACCGCACCCCCGTGGTTGCGCCGCAAGCTCCGCTTTACTCTCGGCAGCACCAACAAACCCTACCGGAAAACCAAGGATCAGCGCAGGCTTTGCAGCCCCTGCATCCAGCAATTCCAGCAAGTGAAATAAAGCCGTGGGGGCATTGCCTATGGCCACGATTGCCCCTTCCAGATGCGGTGCCCACAATTCTACTCCCGCCGCCGATCGGGTGTTGCCAATGTCAGCCGCCAATTGCGGTACGCGGCTATTGTTCAGCGTTACAATCACCTGGTTTTCGGTAGGCAAATTGCGCCGAATAATGCCTGCCCCCACCATCTCACAATCACACAAGATCGCAGCACCAGCCTCCAGCGCCGCCCGGCCTGCCTCAAAGGCACCTGTTGAGAAGGCCAGCCGGTCCGCCACCTCAATCATACCGCAGGCATGAATAAGCCGTGTTGCAACTGCCTCCATGCCTGACGAAAAGCGCTCCAACCTTGCTTCCTGACGCACGATGGCAAAGCTTTGCGCATAGATTGCAGCGGGCGCGCGCTCATATTTGAGCGCGGGGCGGGACGAGTGGGCCCCTTTATGGGGGTCCGAGGGCGGGCCGGCCACCTTCATGATTTACGCGCCGATTCTGGCCCGTGTCTGTGCAGAGCGTGCGGGTATTGAGAATGGTCGTGGTGATGCCCCTCTGCGTGGTCATGGTGGTGATCATGATTCATATGCAGTCGGCATTCTCCGGTGCAAAATGTGCCACACATGTCACAATCCACTACATTAGAGCCGGGCGCCTGCGCTCCTTGCCCCTCCACATGGTGATGATGACTTTCCTGCACGGCCCCGACTTCGGTCTCAAAGCCCAAAACCTGACTGCGATATTTGCAGGTGCCACAGGTGGGCGGCACGATGTCGCCCAATTGCTCCGTAACCCGCTCGGCAAAGGTTTCCAACACTTGCGGATGGTCATTCAGATATCCGGCTTTCACAAACTGGATACCCGGATGGACAGATGCCACTTGGTCGGTAAAACCATAAATACGGTCGATCAGAATACCGGTGAACAGGAAATACGGGAACACGATGATGCGCTTGTAGCCCAGCCGGGCCGCGTGGCTCAGGCAAGGCTCCACCAGTGGAAATGTCACCCCGGAATAGCCCACTTCAAGCCAGCCGAAACCCAACCCCTCCTGCAACATGCGCGCCACTTTGGCAACGTTGCCGTTGGCGTCTGGGTCGCTGGCACCACGGCCGATGACCACAAGGCAGGTGTCTTCCAAACTCACCTCGCCCAGATCAGCATTGGCCGCCAATACCGCCTGGCGCACCCGGTCTCCGGCTGCCGCAATCATGCGCGGGTCAACGCCAAGCTCGCGGCCGTAAGTCACGTCAATACCGTGCTTGGCCGCATAGGTGTTCAGCACCGTCGGGATGTCATTTTTCGTGTGCATGGCGGCAAACAACATACCGGGAACCGCCACTATCCGCTCGCAGCCTGCCTTGCGCAGCTTGTCCAGCCCGACGCGGATCACCGGGTTGGCAAATTCAAGGTAGCCATATTCAACAAGCCAGTCGTCCGGCAGCAGCGCCGGCAGCTTTTCGGCCAGCACCGAAAACTCGTCCACCGCAGCCTGCGAGCGCGAGCCGTGGCCGCAGATCATTACTCCTACTTTGGTCATGTCAGGAGTCCTGCAATTCTTCTTCGGGGCAGCCATCGGCCTTGCCAGAACTTGCTTCCTCACCGTTCTTGTCACCGCGCTTGCGGCGTTCTTTCAACGCTGCCCACAGGCCAATGCCCACTGCCAGCAGGATGGCCAGCCCGGCAGCCAGATGGTTATGCCCGGCCACATCAACCAGATGTCCGGGATGCGCCAGCACAGGCATGGCGGTCAGGGTGAGAATTATAATTGTCAGGGTCTTCATGCAGCTTCCTTTTCACCGTCCATAAGGCGCAGGAGAGGCTCTGCATTTCTCAAACGATGCTGCGTCAGATCCCCGACTGGGTCGATCCTTGGCAGCCAACCTCTCTGGCCCCTCCGGGCTTCGTCTCTGGCGAGCTATAGTTACTCCCAACCATTTTCGCAATCAGCTTTGCGGTACTGTTTGTATAGG
>CAYNXK010000044.1:0-12710 GCA_964401125.1 uncultured Aliiroseovarius sp. | reverse complement strand
AGACCCACGCTCTCAACTGGAACCCGCGGGGCTATTGGAACAACACCATGCACCGGGTTGGCCTGCGCATCAGCTAACCTATTACCTTGAAAACAAAAAAAGCGGCGGCTAGAAATGGTCGCCGCCATTTTTGTGAGGAGAATACATGAAATTTTTACTTTTGAGCACGATCGTTGCCGTATCTATTGGCCTTTCAGCAATTGCTGTCAGTGCCGGATCTCAGACCGAAGTCGAAGTCGAGATGGAAGAGGAAGAAGAGCCTGAATTTGGCCTTATGTTTGTAGCACCAGGAGTTGAGACAACATATTTCTCCTGCGTTGGCTGCCATTCAGAACGGATCATTATCCAACAGGGGCTGACGCGGGATGGTTGGGCGGAGATGCTGGACTGGATGGTTGATGAACAGGGCATGGGCGAGCTGGATGAGATAGACACCACAGAAATTCTTGATTACCTGAGCGCTCATTACAACACCGATCGACCAAACTTTCCAAGAAACTAAAGCAGCTTAAAGCGTCCCGCCCCATCCCTGTACCAGCCTCTCATGGATTGCCATGCAATCCACTGACGGCCAACGGATATAAGGCTGGGCGCTTTAGCTAAAACGGGCGGGTGACAGGGCGGCACATGTGACCGTGTCAAGTGTGGCCGCGCTGCCGCCCGCCAGATCGGCCAGCAATTTGCTGGCAGCCGGGGCGGTCTGAAAGCCATAACCGCCCTGCCCTGCCATCCACATAAAGCTACTGTCCGCAGGGTCTGGGCCGATCACCAGATTGCGGTCGGGGGCAAATGTGCGCAGCCCGGCCCAGTTTGCCAGCAGGCGGCTGACCGGTGTTGTCACATGTTCCTCATAACGCGCAATGCCTGTTGCCAGTGTAATGTCCTCGGCCCAGGAATCATGCGGCTCAACTGGCGTCTCATCGGCAGGCGAGATCAGCAGGCAACCAGCATCGGGCTTCATATACCACGCCTCGCCGGGACCAAACAACATGGGCCAGCGGCTGACATCATAGCCCTCAGGAGCAGCAACCCGAGCCATGGAGCGGCGGTAGGCCTGCAAGCCGATCGGCATGATTCCGGCCATGCGCGCCACCTCATCAGCCCAGGCACCAGCAGCATTGACCAGAATGGGCGCAGTAAAGTTTTGCCCCCCTGCGGTAACGCTCCAACCACCTGCCTCACGGCTGATTGTGCTAACCTTCATGCGCATCAGCACCTGCCCGCCATTAGCCCTAATTTCCCGGGCAAAGCCTTGCATCATCAAGTCGGTGTCAATGTCCCAGGCCTCGGCATGGTAACCTGCCATGGTCACAGTCATGGGGTTAAGAACCGGAATTTTCGCGCGGGCCTCGTCAAGGCTGATCGGCTGCATCAACATGGTGAGCATATCGGCGCTGAAGGCCACTTTGGTTTCACTATTGCCGACCAGCAGCAGGCCACGTGGGCTTAGCAAACCCTCAGTATCATGGAAAAACCCGGCACTGGCCTGATTGAGGGCAATGGTTGGCGGCTGGCCATAAGTCGGCTCAAACAAAGCCGCCGAGCGGCCAGAGGTATGATGCCCCAAAGCGGCCTCACCCTCCAACAAAGTGACGCGCCCGAGCCGGCTGAGCTGAGCGCCCGCCGACAGCCCGGCAATACCGCCACCGATGATGAGAAAGTCGATCATCCGCATAGCTTGTCACAGGATAAGGCAAGAAAAAAGGCCCGGCATAGCAAACCGGGCCTTTGAAATTTAATGCGCAAGATTTTAGTTCGGCATTTCGCCGGTGATCCCTTCGACATAGAAATTTATGCCAGCCATCATGCTATCATCGGCAACTTCACCATCAGCCAGCCAGACGCTGCCGTCTTGTTTGTTGATCGGGCCGGTGAAGACGTTGTACTCGCCGGTTGCAATGGCATCACGGATGGCTTCCGCTTCGGCGCGCACTTCGGCGGGGACCGCATCGGAAATCTCGCCGATCTGCACCATGCCTGCGGCAATACCGTCCCAGGTTCTGGTGCTTTCCCAAGTGCCGTCAATAACGGCCTGGGTGCGAGCAATGTAATATGGGCCCCAATTATCAATGGTCGAAGTGACCCGAGGATGCGGTGCAAAAGCTGCCATGTCCGAGGATTGCCCAAAGGTGATGACGTTACCAGCTTCCTGAGCCGCGGCATGCGGCGCGGTGGAATCCGTGTGTTGCATGATCACGTCAGCGCCCTGTTCGATCAGCGCCTTGGCAGCGTCGGCTTCCTTGGCCGGGTCAAACCATGTGTAGACCCAGATGATTTTGAACTCCACATCAGGGTTCACCTTGCGGGCGTGAATGAAGGCCGAATTGATGCCCAAAATTACTTCTGGGATCGGAAAGGAGGCGATATAGCCAACAATGTTGCTCTCGGTCATATGCCCGGCAATGGTGCCCTGAATGGCCCGGCCCTCATAAAAACGGGCGGCGTAAGTTGATACGTTGTCAGCAGTTTTATAGCCAGTGGCGTGTTCAAACTTCACATCCGGGAATTTCTCGGCGGCAGCAAGAGTCGCATCCATATAGCCAAATGAGGTGGTGAAAATAAGGTCAGCCCCGGCCAAAGCCATTTGCGCCATGGCGCGTTCAGCGTCAGCACCTTTTGGCACGCTTTCCTGAAACATGGTTATAACCGCATCACCAAAATGCTCTTCAACTGCCAAACGGCCATTATTGTGCTGGTAGGTCCAGCCGCCATCGCCCACTGGCCCTACATAGATGAAGCCAACCTTGACTGGCTCGGCCAGTGCCGCGCCGGAAAGGCCCACAGCCACAGCAGCGCTGGCCAAAAGTGTTTTAAAAGAAATCATGTTAGTCTCCCTAGGTGGTTTGAGCAGAATCTGTCTAAGTCCTTCCTAGCCTATTATCCTGAAGCATGAAAGCTGCGCCCTAATGATCCCGGCGCGCCATGCTGACCACGGGCTGAAATTGCCACCAGCACGAGGATGGTGATGATATAGGGGCTCATGGAAAGATACTCGACCGGAATTTTTACGCCGGCGGCCTGCAGGTTCAACTGTAAAATACTAATGCCGCCAAACAGATAAGCCCCCAGCAATATCCGCCATGGCCGCCATGAGGCAAAAACCACAATCGCCAGCGCAATCCAGCCGGCCCCGGCGGTCAGCCCCTCGACCCATTGGGGCACCCGCACGAGGCTGATATATGCCCCGCCCAGCCCGGCTGTAGCCCCGCCAAAGGCAATTGCCAGCAGGCGCACATGTACTACCTTGTAGCCCAGCGCATGCGCCGCCTCGTGGTTTTCACCCACCGCCCGCAAGATCAGCCCGGCGCGGGTATATTTCAGCACATACCAGACACTCACCACCAGAAGCAGGCTGATATAGACCATGGGATCATGGCCAAACAGGATCGGGCCAACCACCGGCAAGTCGCTCAGAACCGGGATGTCGAGCTTTTGCAGTGTCGGTGATTTCATACCTTCATAGGGTTTGCCGATCAGCGCACTGAGGCCCAGCCCAAACATAGTCAGCCCCAGCCCAGTTGCCACCTGATTTGACAAGAAGTATTGCGTGAGAATACCAAACAGCATCGAGACAGCAGCTCCCCCCAGCGCCGCAGCCACAAAGCCCAGAGCCGGGCTGCCGGTATTAACACCAATGGCAAAACCCGCCACCGCGCCGGTTATCATCATGCCCTCGACACCCAAATTCAGCACGCCGGCCTTTTCCACCACCATTTCGCCAATAGCCGCCAGCAATATTGGGGTGGCCGCCACCATCAGGCTGGCAATCAGTAATACCGGGTTGATTGAGGAAAGGTCCATCATGAGGCCTCCGGGTTTTTAAAGCGAACGCGGTAATTTGACAAAATATCCATAGCCAGCAAGAAAAACAGCAGCATGCCTTGGAATAACTGAATGGCGGCGGCAGGCAGCCCCAGCATCAGTTGCGCCAATTCGCCGCCAATATATGTCAGCGCCATCAGCAGACCGGCCAGTAAAATTCCCACCGGGTGCAGGCGGCCCAGAAAGGCCACTATAATGGCGGTGAAGCCGTAACCCGTGTTGAAGCCAGTGCTGATTTGCCCCGCTGGGCCAGCAACCTCAAACAGCCCGGCCAGCCCGGCCAATGCGCCGGATGTGCCAAGACAAAACAAAATCAAGCGGGCCGGTTTGACCCCGGAAAACCGCGCCGCCCGCGGGGCTTCGCCGGTCAGGCGCACCTGAAAGCCCAGCATATGGCGGCTGAGCAACACATAGCTGAAAATCACCGCAATAAAAGCGGCCACGACGCCCCAATGCATGCCGGTGCCGGCGATGATTTCAAGGTTTGAGGCTGCCGGAAAATCCCGCGCCAGATTTCGCGAACCGGGAAAGCCCATGCCATCCGGGTTGCGTAGAAAACCCTGCGCGGCCGATGCCAATATGCTCTCGGCCACATAGACCAGCATCAGGCTGACCAGAATTTCGTTGGTGCCAAACTTGACCTTGAGCAAGGCCGGTATCATCGCCCAGGCCCAGCCGCCAAGCCCGCCGGCAATCACCATCATGGGGAAAATCCAGCGACTTTCGGTGGGGAAAAATGCCAGCCCCACCCCGGCCCCGACAATGGCACCCATGATATATTGCCCCTCGGCACCAATGTTCCAGATACCGGCGCGAAACCCAAGGCTAAGCCCGATAGCTATCAGGATCAGGGGTGCCGCCTTGACCAGCAATTGTGGCCGGGAATGCGGCCCGAAGACCTCGTGAAACAGCGGGTCCCAAAAGATGGTACGAATGGTTTCAAACGGGTCTTGCCCCATGGCCCAAAACATCAGCCCGCCAACGATCATGGTGGCAAATACGGCTATCACCGGAGTTGCCAAAGCCCAGACCCGTGACGGAGATGGGCGTTTTTCCAGCCGGATCATGCGCTTACCTCCATCGCATGCATATCATGCGCGCCGCCCATCATGAGGCCGATTTCTTCAACACTTAACTTCTGTGCCGCCTGTGGCGGGGCCAGTCTCCCCTCGTTCAAGGCAGTGAAGCGGTCGGAAATTTCCAGCAATTCGTCCAAATCCTGACTGATCACGATCACCGCCGCGCCCCCGGCGGCCAGATTAAGCAGCGCCTGACGGATTTGCGCTGCAGCACTGGCATCGACCCCCCAAGTCGGCTGATTAACCACCAGCACCTCCGGGCGTTGTAAAATCTCGCGGCCAATCACAAATTTCTGCAGATTACCGCCGGAAAGCGAGCGCGCGGCGTTGTCAGGCCCCGGCGTGCGCACATCAAATTCGGCAATGATCTTCTCGGCGAAATCCTTAACGCTGCCCCATTTCAGAAAGCCGTACGTGGTCAGGTTTTCACGCACCGCGCCGGTCAGCAGAGCGTTCTCCGTCAGGCTCATATCCGGTGCTGCCGCATGGCCCAGCCGTTCTTCGGGGGCGGTCAGTAGCCCCAGGGCGCGGCGCGGGTTTGGACCCAGCCTACCCACATCCTGCCCCTTCAGGGAGATCATCCCCAGAGGCGCGCGCACCTCGCCCGAAAGTGCCGCCAGCAACTCATCCTGGCCGTTACCGGCCACACCACCAATGCCCAGCACCTCGCCCATGCGAAGGGTCAGGGAGATGTCCTTCAATCGGGTACCAAAATCCGAGTTTGGCGGCAGGGTCAGGCCGTTGATTTCCAGAATAACCTCGCCCGGCTCAGCAGCCTTGCGGCTTGGAATATGCAAGGTCTCGCCTACCATCATCTCGGCCAGCTCACGGGCGGTTTTCTGGCGCGGGTCACAGGTGGCAACCACCCGGCCCAGACGCAGGATCGTGGCATGCTTACATAAGGCGCGGATTTCCTCAAGCTTATGGGAAATATATAGAATTGCTGTGCCTTCTTCGGTAAGCTTGCGTAAGGTGTGGAACAATATCTCCACTTCCTGCGGTGTCAGAACTGATGTTGGCTCGTCCATGATCAGGAGTTTGGGATCCTGTAAAAGGCAGCGAATGATCTCGACCCGCTGGCGCTCACCCGCTGATAAATCACCAACAATCCGGGTGGGATCAAGCGGCAGGCCGTAGGTTTCGCTGACCTCGGAAATCCGGGCGGCAAGCACGCGCGCCGGGGGTGGGTTATCCATGCCAAGGGCAATATTTTCTGCCACATTAAGGGCGTTAAATAAGGAGAAATGCTGGAACACCATGGCCACCCCGGCAGCTCGTGCTGCGGCGGGGTTTGCGGGTGTAAAAGCTGCGCCTTCCAGCGTCATTCTTCCCTTATTCGGCTTCACAAGACCATAGATCATCTTGACCAAAGTAGATTTTCCGGCACCATTTTCGCCCAGCAAAGCATGCACCTCGCCGGGCCGGATGGTGAATGACACATCGTCATTTGCCACCACCCCCGGATAGGTCTTTCGCAGGCCCTCAAGTATTAACAGCGCGGCTGTTTTTGCGCTTTTTCTGAGCGTCATCTGTTACTTCCCTGTTGCTGAATTTCAGCTGTGCCACATTTTTCAATAATGCGGCAGCGACCCCCACGGCAATGGCCTGCGGGTGTTTTCCCAAGGCCTTATCACCTATGGGGCAGTTTATCTGGTTAATGTCCTCAGGTATATGGCCCAGAGCGGCAAGGCGTTTGCGAAAACGCGCCCATTTAGTCGCCGAGCCGATCAGCCCGGCACTGGCAAAGCCATGGTGCAGCAAGGCATGGCACAGGTCCAGATCCAGCGCATGGCTATAGGTCAGGATCAGATGGTGCGCATCAGGCGGGGCGTGGGCCACCACCATATGAGGTTGGCTGGCAGGCAGGCAGGCCACGCCCGCAGGCATCGTGGAGGGAAAACGCTCTGGTCCGGTATCAACCCATGTGATCACAAAGTCGGGTAAGGGGGTGATTACACCAACCAAGGCTCGCCCCACATGCCCGGCACCATAGATCCATAAAGGTGTGGCACCGGGGGCTATCGGCTCCACCATCCAGCCGTTCACAAGGGCGGGAGGCGGCAGAATACCCTGATTGCGTGCTGTGCTTAGAATACGGCTGACGGGCAGAGGCATGGCGCTGCTCACATGTGCGGGCCTCGCAAAAACTATTTTAGCTTCAAGAGAATCCAGGGATTTTTCATCAAAAACCTCACTCAGCAAAGTGACAGAACCACCGCAGCACTGGCCAAGGGCCGGGCCAAGCGGCAGGTGATCAAGTCGCCGCATCTTGGCGCTGTTCAGCAAGGCTCGCGCCCGGTTTGCAGCCTCAAACTCCAGAACACCACCGCCGATTGTGCCTTCCTGCCCTGTTGCCCAAACCAGCATGGCTGTACCCACTTCCCGCGGGGCCGAACCCTCAACCTGCGCCACGACAATACGCACAACCGGCCCATGGGCTTTAGTCGCATTTTGCAGGGCGGAGAGCTCAAAACTCATGTGCCGCGCACCCGGTTTACCGCCGCCAGCAGGCGCTCGGGCGTGGCTGGGGCGTCCAGCGCCGGATAGGCGGCGCCGCAGGATGCCACCGCGTCAGACAGCGCCAGAAAGGCGCTGATTCCTAGCATGAATGGTGGCTCGCCCACGGCTTTTGAGCGGTAAATGCTGTTCTCCCGGTTCTCGCCCGGCCACAGCGTCACATTGAACACATCCGGTCGGTCAGACACGGCTGGGATTTTGTAAGTTGAGGGCGCATGGGTTGCCAGCCGCCCGGCATCATCCCAGACCAGCTCCTCCATCATCAGCCAGCCAGCCCCTTGCACATAGGCCCCCTCGACCTGGCCAAGGTCCAGCGCCGGGTTCAGACTCGTACCAGCATCATGCAAAAGATCAGCGCGCAGAATGCGGTTCTCGCCGGTCAGCGTGTCAATCACCACCTCGGTTATGCCGACACCATAGGCGAAATAGTAAAACGGCCGCCCGCGCCCCGCCAGCCGGTCCCAACTCAGCTTCGGCGTGCGGTAAAAACCGGTGGCAGAAAGGCTGATCCGGGCCTCATAGGCCAGTCTGGCAGCCTTGGCAAAGGGCATGCTTTTACGCCCGGCACGCAAATGGCCGACCTCAAAGCGGATTCTGCCAGGCTTCACGCCCCAGTGATTTGATACAAACCCGACAAGGCGTTTTTTCAACTTGGTACAGGCAGCCTTCACCGCCATGCCGTTCAGGTCCGAGCCGGACGAGGCGGCAGTTGCCGAGGTGTTGGGCACTTTTTCAGTGTCCGTGGCAGTAATGCGAATGGCAGCCATCGGCAGGCCGAAAATACTGGCGGCCACCTGTGCCACCTTCTGGTTAAGCCCCTGGCCCATTTCGGTGCCACCATGATTCAGATGCACACTGCCGTCTTGATAGATATGTACCAAGGCCCCGGCCTGATTGAGGTGGCTCAGCGTGAAGGAAATGCCAAACTTCACAGGGATCAGCGCCAGCCCCTTTTTCAGTACATCATTCTGGGAATTCCACTCTGCCACCGCCTGCTTACGCCCGGCATAATCGGCGCTTTTCATCAGGGCGGCAGTCATTTCATGCAGCACAAAATCAGTCACGGGCTGGTTGTAATGGCTGCGCTGGGTTTTACCCTTCATCTTGGTAGAAATACTCCCGCCGGAGGCATAAAAGTTTCTGCGCCGCACCTCTGCCGGATCCAAGGCCAAGACATGCGCAATATGGTCCATCAGCCGCTCCATCCCCAACATGCCTTGCGGGCCACCAAAGCCGCGAAAGGCGGTGGCGCTGGCGGTGTTGGTTTTCAACCGGTGGCTTGTCAGGCGCATGCTGGGCACAAAATAGGCATTATCCGCATGCAGCATGGCCCGGTCAGCCACTGGCAGCGACAGGTCTTGCGCCCAGCCACAGCGCACATAATGAGTGAAGTCTACGCCGCTCAGCCGCCCCTCGCCATCAAATCCGGCGCGGTAAGAAATGCGAAAATCATGGCGCTTCCCGGTGATAACCATATCATCGTCGCGGTCATAGCGCAATTTGCAAGGGCGACCGGATTGCGCCGCCGCCACCGCACAAGCCACCGCAAGCGCGTTGCCCTGACTTTCCTTGCCGCCAAAACCGCCACCCATGCGCCGGGTCTCGACCCGCACCGCGTGCATCGGCTTACCAATGGCCTCGGCCACCTTATGCTGAATTTCGGTCGGGTGCTGGGTTGAGGAATGCACCAGCATATCGCCGTTTTCCTGCGGTAAAACCAGAGCCGCCTGACCTTCGAGATAAAAGTGCTCCTGCCCGCCCATTTCAATCACACCCTCAAGCTGATGGGCGGCGGCGCTGATGGCGGCAGGGGCATCGCCATGTTTCCAGATCAAAGGGCCAGCCTCAAAGCGGCTGTCTGCGGCCAAAGCCTCGTCAATGGTCAGAATGGTGGGCCGGGGATCAATGGTGATCTGGCCCAGACGCGCCGCCTTGCGAGCCGCCAGATGGCTGGTAGCAACAACGATGAAAATCGGCTGGCCGTGGTAAAATACCTCGCCCTGCGCCAGTAATGGCTCGTCATGAGCGGCGGGGGACACGTCATTTTTATACGGCAGGTCAGTGGCTTTCAGGACCGCCACCACACCGGGGGCGGCGCGCACGGCAGACAGATCAGCATAAGTAATGACGCCGCGCGCCTCATGCGAAAGACCAAAGGCCAGGTGCAGGCAATTGCCCGGCACAGGAATGTCATCAACATAGCGCGCCGCACCTGAAGTGTGCAGCTCAGCAGTATCATGAGGCAAGGAAGCGGCAACGCTCATGGCTGCACCTCCAACACTGAAACCACCTGCCCCTGATCTTCAAGCCAGCAGCGCAGAAGCATGTTTTTCGCCACTTCCAGCCGGTAGGAGGCCGAGGCACGCATATCGGAAAGTGGTGTGAAATCGCGGGCAAACGCGGGCAGGATAGCGGTAATGCCTGCGCGGCTCCATTCCCGACCAATGAGTGCGTTTTCCACCTCGATTGCCCGTTTTGGCACCCCGGACATACCGCCAAAGGCAATGCGGGCAGATTTCACTTTTCCATCCTTTACCACGATATTGAAGGCCCCCAGCAGCGCCGAAATGTCCTGATCGAACCTTTTTGATATTTTATAGACTTTCAGTCGGTCCAGCTGTCGTGGGATACTGACGCCTTCCACAAACTCGCCCGCCTGCCGGTCCTGCCGCCCGTAGGCAATAAAAAAATCCTCCAGCGGCATCATGCGGCGCGCATCACCACGGCGCAGATGCAAGCGCGCACCAAGAGCAATCAACGGAGGCGGCGCGTCACCGATGGGCGAGCCGTTGGCGATGTTGCCGCCAAGGGTGGCCACAGCACGCACCTGCGCCGAGGCAAAACGGCCCAACATGGCGGCAAAGCCCGGATGATGCTCAAGCATCAGCAGGCGCAATGCCTCAATGCTCAGCCCGGCACCCAGACGGATTTCATCCGCGCTCACCTCGACCCCGGCCAGATCACGCACTTCACCAAGAAAAATCACCCGGTCCAATTCCTGCAAGCCCTTGGTCAGCCACAGGCCCACATCCGTACCACCAGCCACAAGTGTTGCATGTGGATTTTCCATCAGCCGGGTGGCAAGAGCATCGGCGCTGTGCGGGGTCTCGGGGTTTTCAGCTCCGGCTTCCAACTCTTTGTGTTCCGTGCCAAACCAATCCGGCACCGGCTCAGCCGCCGCCGCCTCAGCCGCACGAATAATGGGCGCGTAGCCAGTGCAACGGCAGAGGTTGCCCGCCAACTGGTCATCAAAATCCTTGTCACTGTTCAGGTGCCCCACCGCCAGTGCTACAGCAATGCCCGGTGTGCAAAATCCACATTGCGAGCCATGATGCTCGACCAGAGCCGTCTGCACCGGATGCGCCTTGCCGTTCGGCCCGGACAGCCCCTCAACGCTGGTCAGCGCCTTGCCGTTTATCTGGCCAAGCATCAGAATACAGGCGTTCAGCGCGCGCACCCCGGCGGCGTCAGTCAGCATCACGCTACAGGCACCGCAATCGCCTTCATTGCAGCCCTCCTTGGTGCCAGTCAGATGCCGCTCCTCGCGCAGCCAATCCAGCACCGAGCGAGTCGGGTCAGCCTCGCGCAAGGATACAGTCTCTCCGTTGAGAAGAAACGTGATATTCATGAATTCACCAGCCGCGTTACCCATTTTTTGCCCCTAAGTTGCGCGCCTTCGATGCGACGTAAAAAGCACACGGGGAATCCTGTCTGCACCTCAGGAAAGCCGAAAAAAAGACTTCTGGCAAGTCTTTTGTCTGCCTGCTGCAACGGGTAGGGTGGCGCTTATGACTAATCAGCCATCTTTCATTCACCTGCGCCTGCACAGCGAATATTCGCTGCTGGAAGGGGCCGTTCCGGTGAAAAAACTGCCCGGATTCGCGGCAAAAGCGGGCATGCCTGCGGTGGCGCTGACCGACAGCAACAACATGTTTGCGGCCCTTGAGTTTTCTGAATATGCCGCTGCGGCCGGGGTGCAGCCGATCATTGGCTGCCAGCTTGATTTAACCTATGATCCGGTAACAATCGGTGAATCCGCTCGCGACCCGGCACCGCTGGTTCTGCTGGCTCAGAATCAGGCCGGATACCTTAACTTACTCAAACTCAATTCCTGCCTATATCTGGAGCAGAACGGCCTGTTGCCGCAGGTCTCTCTGGATGAATTAGCGCGGGTTTCCGAGGGCCTGATCTGCCTGACAGGTGGCGCGGAAGGCCCCCTTGGGCGGCTGCTATGCACAGGTCAAATGGCAAAGGCAGAAGCTTTGCTTGACCGGCTACAGCAGATTTACGGCGACCGGCTTTATATAGAATTGCAACGCCATCCCGGCGAAGGTGGCCTGCCCAAAGCCCAGCGCCTGAGCGAGCGTGGCTTTATCGAGCTGGCCTATGCACGCGCCTTGCCTCTGGTTGCCACCAATGATGTTTATTTCCCGCATACAGACCTTTATGAAGCCCATGACGCTTTGCTTTGCATCTCGGACGGGGCTTATGTGGACCAGCAAGAGCCGCGCCGCCGCCTGAGTCCACAGCATTATTTCAAAAGCCCGCAGGAGATGACAGCGCTGTTTGCCGACCTGCCGGAAGCTCTGGAAAACACCGTTGAAATCGCCCGGCGCTGTGCTTTCAAGGTTGAAAAGCGCGCACCTATCTTGCCAAAATTTGCGGTGGATGAGGTGAACGAGCTGCGGCGTCAGGCCGAGGCGGGGCTGGCGGCCCGGCTGGCCTCTATTGAGGCGACAGCACCGGTAGAAACCTATCAGGAGAGACTGAATTTTGAGCTAGGCGTGATTGAGAATATGGGCTTTCCCGGCTATTTTCTGATCGTGGCCGACTTCATCATCTGGGCCAAGGAGCGCGGCATTCCGGTGGGGCCGGGGCGCGGCTCGGGGGCGGGCAGCCTAGTGGCCTATGCGCTCACTATTACCGACCTTGACCCGCTACGCTACAACCTGCTGTTTGAGCGGTTTTTGAACCCTGAGCGGGTGAGTATGCCGGATTTTGACATTGATTTCTGCATGGACCGCCGCGAGGAGGTCATCCATTATGTGCAGGAGAAATATGGCCGTGAAAAAGTTGCCCAGATCATCACTTTTGGCGCGCTTCTTTCAAAAGCAGCGGTGCGCGATGTGGGCCGGGTTTTGCAAATGCCCTATGGGCAGGTGGACCGGATTTCAAAGATGATCCCCACCGAGGGTGTGAAACCCGTAAGCATTGAAAAGGCGCTGGCGGATGAGCCGCGCCTGCGCGAGGCTGCAAAGTCCGAGGAAGTGGTTCAGCGCTTGCTGACCTACG
>CAYNXK010000043.1:0-12843 GCA_964401125.1 uncultured Aliiroseovarius sp. | reverse complement strand
AAATCCACCTTGCTGCATCCCTGATATGGCTCATATGGTGACACCCCTAGGAATGGCATCAAAATAAATATGAGCCAACCCACATGGCCGCCAAAGCCAATACTCCGCCCAGCGCCATGTATGATATTCGCAAGCCCCCCCCGCCCTTAGGCGCAGGGACGGGGTTGGTGTGACGGATAAGGGCTGCCTCTGCCAAGTCTGGCAGGCGCGGACCAAATCGGGCCAGTACTTTCATGATTTTTACCAAATCTGCCAGCATTGCCCGTGGGCCAAGGGAGGAAAGAACATAATCCTCGACAACAGGCTTGGCGACCTGCCACATATTCACCTGTGGGTTCAGTGACCGGGCCACACCCTCGACCACGACCATGGTCCGTTGCAGCAAAATAAGCTCTGTCCGGGTTTCCATACCGAATCTCTGGGTAACATCAAACAAATAGCTCAGCAGCCGGCCCACGGAAATTTGCGTGGCATCCATGCCGAAAATAGGCTCGCCCACGGCGCGTAGGGCACGGGCAAATTCCTCAACATCCTTGTCGGCGGGCACGTAGCCAGCCTCAAAGTGCACCTCGGCCACCCGACGGTAATCGCGCTTGATGAAACCATAAAGAATTTCGGCATAAACCCGGCGGGTATATTCATCTATCCGGCCCATAATGCCAAAATCCAGCGCAATAATATCACCGTTCAGAGAGAACTTTAGGTTGCCGTGATGCATATCACCGTGAAACAGGCCATCACGAAGGGCGTGCGTAAGGAATAATTGCAAGACCCGCTCGGCGAGGTCATTCGTGTCCAGTCCGGCAGCCCGGATTGCGTCAAGGTCGTTTGCCGGAATGCCCTCGCCCCAGCCCAGCGTCATGACAGATTGGCCGGACAATCCCCAATTTACCTCAGGCACAATGAAGCCGGCGTCATTTTCGGTATTGCTGTGAAATTCCGAGGCCGAAGCGCTTTCCAGTCGCAAGTCAAGCTCGCCCATCACCACACTCTCGAAATGTGTGATAACGTCAGTGGGGCGTAGGCGGCGGGCCGAAGGCAGCAATATTTCAATCACCTGAGCGGAAAAGTGGAAGGCATCCAGATCGGCCCGAAAGGCGCGCTCGATATGCGGGCGTAGCACCTTGACCGCAACCTCCTCACCTGTTGCCGCAATGCGGGCGCGGTGTACTTGGGCAATCGAGGCGGCGGCGACCGGCCCGGAAAATTCGCTGAACACCTCCTCTATCTTGATGTCCAGCTCTTCTTCAACCATCTGGCGGGCGATCTTGTCAGGAAATGGCGGCAGTTTATCCTGCAAATACTTGAGCTGGTCTGCAAGCTCATCCCCCACCACATCAGGCCGGGTTGAAAGGAGTTGGCCGAACTTTATGTAGACCGGGCCAAGGGCGGTGAGCGCCCGGGTGACCGGCGGTAGGTCCGGGTCACCTCGCAGGCCCAGAAAGGCGAAAGGCCCGCCGATAATCCGAGCAGCTATGCGCAGGGATCTGGGTGCATCCATTGCATCAAGCGCCACACCCATGGCGCCAGTGCGTTGAAACGTGGCCCCGGTGCGGATCAGGCGCCAGATATTATGTGGTCCCCGCATCTTAAATTTTCCATCCCGAATGCAGGGCGGCCACACCCATACTCAGGTTGCGGTAGCTGACATTTTCAAACCCGGCGGCACTGATCATGGTGGCAAAGCTTTCCTGATTGGGGAATTTGCGAATTGATTCGACAAGATATTGGTAGCTGTCCTCATCGCCGGCAATGAGTTTGCCCATTTTCGGGATCACGTTGAAGGAATAGAGGTCATAAAGTTTCTGCATCCCCTCATTGGGAAGCTGGCTGAATTCCAGCACCATGAGCCGCCCACCGGGGCGCAGAACCCGGTAAGCCTCGCTCAGCGCATCCGGGATGCGTGTGACATTACGAATGCCAAAGCTGATTGTGTAAACATCAAATGAATGATCCTCAAACGGCAGCGCCATGGCATCGCCAACAATCCAGTCAAGCTGCGCCGCTTGTTGTTTTGCCTCGGTGCGCTGACGCCCGGCAATCAGCATATCTTCGGTCATGTCCAGCACAACTGCCTCGGCCCCGGCAGCCCGCTTCAAAAACCGGAGGGCAATATCACCCGTACCCCCAGCCACATCCAAAAGCCGCTGGCCGGGCCGGGGTGCCAGCCAATCCATCATCGCGCTTTTCCAGAGGCGGTGAATGCCCATCGACATGGCATCATTCATCACGTCATATTTTGAGGCAACATTTGAAAACACCCCATGCACCATCCCGGCCTTGTCATCCTCGGCTACGGTCTGATACCCGAAATGGGTGGTTTTTTTATCTGAAGCTGCCATCACACCTTGCCAATCAGGAATATCTTCTCTTTCATATAATGCGCGCGCGGGGCGCACAATGGAGAGCGTGACACATGCCCGAATTACCTGAAGTTGAAACTGTGCGCCGGGGCCTGCTGCCGGCCATGGAGGGGCAAGTGATTGCGCGCGCAGATATACGCCGCGCCGGGCTGCGCTTTCCTTTTCCCGAGCGTATGGCAGAGCGGCTGACGGGAGCGCTGGTGAACTCACTCAGGCGACGCTCAAAATACATCCTTGCAGATCTCTCAACAGGTGAAACCCTGCTGATCCACTTGGGCATGTCCGGGCGCATGTTGGTTTCCACGGGCGCGCATCCTGCCCCGGAGAAGCATGACCATGTGGTGCTTGATATGGCAGGAGGCGCGCGCATCACCTTCAATGATGTCCGGCGTTTTGGCCTGATGGACCTATGCGCAACCAATCAGGTGGATAATCACCGCCTGCTGGCCAGTATCGGCCCCGAGCCATTGGGCAATGACTTCAACCAGACCAGCCTGCAAACAGCCCTGAAAAACCGTAATACGCCGATCAAATCGGCGTTGCTGGATCAGAAAACCGTGGCTGGCCTTGGCAATATATATGTCTGTGAGGTGTTGTTTCGCGCCCGCATGAGCCCACAAGCCAAGGCAGGCCACATTGTCGCAGGCCGCGCGGGCGCGTTGGTTCCGATTATCCGTGATGTGCTGCTTGAGGCGATCGAGGCTGGGGGGTCGTCCCTGAAGGATTTTCGCCAAGCAGACGGTGAACTGGGTTATTTTCAGCACGCATTTAAGGTTTACGGCCGTGAAGGTAAAACCTGCGTGACAGAGGGTTGCGGGGCCTGCATTGCCAGAATCACCCAGGCCGGGCGCTCGACTTTCTATTGTCCGCAATGCCAAAGATAGCTTGATAGAGCAGGCCCGCCCGCATACCAGTTAGGCTCAAGATTACGAAAATGGCGAGAATCATGGCATATAAAAACATCATCGTAGAGACCGAAGACCACGTAACACTTGTGCGCCTGCACCGGCCTGATGCGCTGAACGCCCTGAACATGGAAATGCTGGGCGAGCTGGGTCAGGCTCTGGGGGAGGCCCAGAAGAACGACAAGGTGCGCTGCATCGTCATTACCGGCTCGGAAAAAGCCTTTGCCGCCGGTGCCGATATAAAAATGATGAGCGGCAAAAGCTTTGTCGATGTCTTTACGGAAGATCTGTTCACGCCCGAGGAACGCGCTATTACCAGTATTCGCAAGCCAATTATCGCGGCGGTATCCGGCTATGCGCTGGGCGGCGGCTGTGAGCTTGCGATGATGTGTGATTTTATCATCGCCGCCGATACCGCCAAATTTGGACAGCCCGAGGTCAACCTTGGCGTCATGGCTGGCATGGGCGGCACCCAGCGCCTGACCAAGCTGGTGGGGCGCGCCAAAGCCATGGATATGAACCTGACCGGGCGCTTTATGGATGCGGATGAGGCCGAGCGCGCCGGGCTGGTCAGCCGGGTTGTGCCGGCAAAAAAGCTGCTGGATACAGCCATGTCTGTGGCGCATAAAATAGCTGATAAAAGTGTGGTCGCCGTCATGGCTATCAAGGAATCAGTCAACCGGGCCGAGCAGATGCCTCTGAACGAGGGCATCCTGTTTGAACGCCGGGTTTTTCATTCGTTATTTGCGACAGAAGACCAGAAAGAGGGCATGGCAGCCTTTACTGAAAAGCGCGAACCGCAGTTCCGCGGCAAATAGCTGGGTTTTTGACTTCCCTTCATGCCGATTCTACCCTATAGCCCGCCACATATGCGCGTGAGGCCCGCTCTGGCTAGAATCATCCGGTTTATCAAACCCGGACGTGTCTCCCATGCCGTTGAAGTTTAACAAACCCGGAAAGTGGGAAGATAACATGGCCAATTCACCTCAAGCAAAAAAACGCGCTCGCCAGAACGAGCGCCGTTTCCAAGTAAACAAAGCCCGGCGCTCGCGTATCCGCACCTATCTGCGCAAAGTTGAAGAAGCGATTGCTTCTGGTGACAAAGACGTTGCCACAGTTGCATTGCGCGCTTGCCAGCCGGAACTGATGCGCGGTGTCACCAAGGGCATTTTTCATAAAAACACCGCCGCGCGCAAAATGTCACGCCTGTCGTCCCGCGTGAAAGCCCTCGGCCAAACCAAATAGAATCAGAATCTGCAAGGAAGGGCGCGAAATTTACGCGCCCTTTTTTTTGTGCGCTCCCCATGTGCCCACATGTGCGCCCCCATGAAAAAATTGCATTTGTGCAAGCGGCATGAGATTCGTTTTCCAAAAGCTTGAGTCAAGTGCGAAGATAAGTTGCGCCATCCCCTGAGAGCTTGCTAAATAATTTGAGCGATTCATTTCGTGAACCTGGGGATAATTAGGATGAGTTTGGATAAAAACCCGCGTGTAAGTGAGGTTTTGCCAAGCAACGCCTGGGATACTTTGAAGCGAGACCCAAATGCGGTTCTGATTGATACCAGAACACGCGCCGAGTGGGGTTTCGTCGGTATCCCAGATTTGAGCACACTGCCCAACCCATTCTTGATGGTGGAATGGGCCCAGTTGCCAGATATGTCCGTTAATCCCCGGTTCGTTGATTTGGTGCGGGAGCAACTTTGGGGCCGAAACCCCGAAACGCTTCTGTTCCTCTGCCGCTCAGGGGTGCGTTCTTTATACGCAGCTAAAGCGGTGGCGGCCTGGCTTGATGAAGCGGGGATTGACGGAAAATGTGTGAATGTGGCGACCGGGTTTGAGGGAGACCCGGATGAGAGCCACCATAGGGGAATGAAGAATGGGTGGAAGGCCGCCGGGCTGCCGTGGCGACAATCGTAATCATACGATCGTAACCACAATAATACCGGTGTGACGTTGAAGAGTAATTGGTTTGTGTTGCTGTTTACTGCGAGCATGGTGCAGACATTTTTAGGTCGGAGAGAAGATGATTAATAAACAATGGGGACAGGTTCAGGGGCAGCTGCAAAAATCGCTGGGGCAAAATAATTACTCCAATTGGATTGAGCCTCTGGAATTTGTGGAAATGAAAGATGGCATAGCCCGGTTTTTGGTTCCTACAACCTTTCTGGGGGATTGGGTCAGCCGGAATTTTGGTGATCAGATATTACAAAAAATGTCAGGTGCCGGCGTGGATGTCAGCCGGCTTGAGTTTTCTGTATCGGCAGCAGCAAAAAAGGCACCGGGCACGAAAAAACCTGACGCCGTAAAGCATGCGCGCCTGAACGGTGCCAGCACTCCCGGCAAAGAGACCCTTCCGGGGGCATCACTGGACAAGCGCTTTACGTTCGACAATTTTGTTGTCGGCAAACCAAATGAGTTGGCCCATGCTGCTGCGCGTCGCGTCGCCGAGGGCGGGCCGGTCACTTTCAACCCCCTGTTTTTGTATGGCGGCGTTGGTCTGGGAAAAACCCACCTGATGCATGCGATTGCCTGGGAAATTCAGGCCCGCGCCCCTGAATTGCGTGTGGTGTACCTTTCGGCCGAGCAATTTATGTATCGTTTCGTGCAGGCTTTGCGCGAACGGCAGATGATGGATTTCAAGCAACTCTTCCGGTCGGTGGATGTGCTGATGGTGGATGACGTGCAGTTCATTGCCGGCAAGGACAGCACGCAGGAGGAGTTCTTCCATACCTTCAATGCGCTGGTTGATCAGGGCAAGCAGATCATCCTTTCGGCAGACAAGGCACCGGGCGAGATCAGGGGGCTTGAGGAGCGGATCAAAAGCCGTTTGCAATGCGGTCTGGTGGTTGATTTGCATCCGACAGATTATGAGCTGCGCCTTGGCGTATTGCAGACCAAGGTCGTGCTTTATCGTGATTCATACAAGGATGTGGTGATTGGCGATGGCGTGCTGGAGTTTCTGGCGCATCGCATCACCACAAATGTCCGGGTGCTGGAGGGCGCTTTGATGCGCCTGTTTGCTTTTGCCTCATTGGTGGGGCGTGAAGCGACGCTTGAGCTGACTCAGGATTGTCTGGCAGATATTCTACGGGCTTCAGAACGCAAGGTGACCGTCGAGGAAATCCAACGCAAGGTCAGTGAGCATTACAATATTCGCTTGTCAGACCTGATTGGCCCGCGCCGGATGCGCAATATTGCCCGGCCGCGACAGGTGGCAATGTATCTGGCCAAGCAGTTGACCTCGCGAAGCCTGCCTGAGATTGGTCGTCGTTTTGGGGGGCGCGATCACACGACAGTCATGCACGGGGTGCGCCGTATTGAAGAGCTGAAAACGGTAGATAGCCAGATTGCAGAAGATGTTGAGCTGCTGCGCCGCTCCCTTGAGGGCTGAAAGTAGCACCTTCGCCCTTGACGCTTGGCTCAAACACATGGACAGTCCAGAAAAACCTTGAGCCGGGCGCAGAAACGCGTAGTCTCGCCGCCCCGGCACATGAAACATTTTCGCAGGTCGCGCCAAACGCTTGGCCTGTGATAGGAGATGGCTATGAAATTCAGTATCGAACGCGGCGCATTGTTGAGAGCGGTGGGGCAGGCGCAATCGGTTGTTGAGCGGCGCAACACCATTCCAATTCTTGCCAATGTGCTGATAACCGCCAAGGATTCCGAAGTATTTTTGCGCGCCACTGATTTGGATATCGAGGTGGTGGACAAAGTTACAGCTCAGGTTGAACGGGCCGGAGCCACGACTGTTTCAGCTGTAACCTTGCATGAAATTGTGCGCAAACTTCCTGATGGAGCGCTGGTGCAATTGGCCGATGACGGCACGTCCGGGCGGCTTACGGTTGAAGCTGGGCGCTCGAACTTTTCACTGGCCACCTTACCCAAGGAAGATTTTCCGGTCATGGCAAGCTCGGAATACAGCACCAACTTCTCAGCCCCGGCCCCGGTGCTGCGGCGGCTGTTTGACAAGTCAAAATTTGCCATATCAACCGAGGAAACCCGCTATTACCTCAATGGCGTGTATCTGCATGTTTCCGAAGTAGATGGCGGTAAGGTACTGCGCTGTGTGGCAACCGACGGCCACCGGCTGGCCCGGATTGATGCCGACCTGCCCGAGGGGGCTGCGGATATGGCCGGTGTAATCGTGCCGCGCAAAACCGTGGGTGAACTGCGCAAGCTTCTGGATGATGATGACATGATAGTGGCCGTGTCTGTTTCTGAGACGAAAATACGTTTTGCCACGCCAGACATTACCCTGACCTCAAAAGTTATTGATGGCACATTTCCCGACTACACCCGCGTTATTCCTACTGGTAACACCAAACGCATGGAGGTGGATGCGGCCGAGTTTGCAAATGCGGTGGACCGGGTGGCAACTGTGTCATCTGAACGCAGCCGCGCCGTGAAGCTGGTGCTTGATAATGACCGGCTGATCTTGTCGGTGAACGCCCCGGATGCGGGTGCTGCCGAGGAGGAATTGACCGTGGCTTATGGCGATGAGCCTCTGGAAATTGGCTTTAATGCCAAATACCTGCTTGAAATTGCCAATCAGGTAGACCGGGAGAACGCAGTTTTTCTGTTCAACGCCTCTGGTGACCCAGCCCTGATGCGCGAAGGCAATGATACAAGCGCTGTCTACGTTGTCATGCCGATGCGCGTGTGACAAAAGAGGTTACGTCAAAGAGATTTCAGGCCTCCGGCGGGAGTATTTATGCCAAGATGAAGGGGCAAGGATGAGCAACCTTTATCTGTGCAATCTGGCACTTTCTCATTTCCGATCGCACCGTCGGCTGACCTTGGAACTGGCCGGGTGCCCCGTAGCAATTTTTGGGCCGAACGGGGCGGGTAAAACTAATATTCTTGAAGCTATTTCCATGTTGTCACCGGGGCGCGGTTTGCGGCGCGCCAAGGCGGATGAAATGGCGCGCCAGCCCGAGGCGTTAGGCTGGAAGGTCAGCGCCAGATTGCAAAGCCTGAACCAACTGCACGAGGTGGAAACCTGGGTGGAAAATGGTGCTGCGCGGCAGGTGCGTATTGATGGCAAGGCGGCGGCGCAAGTGGCTTTGGGCCGGATTGCCCGCATTCTTTGGCTGGTGCCAGATATGGACAGGCTTTGGACCAATGGAGCCGAGGGCCGGCGGCGCTTTCTGGACCGGATTGCGATGAGCTTTGAGCCGGCCCATGCTGATGTGGTCTTGTCCTATGAGAAAGCCATGCGCGAGCGCAACCGCTTGCTGAAAGATCAGGTGCGTGACAGCCATTGGTTTGAAGCCCTTGAGGCTCAGATGGCACGGGCGGGCGCACAGGTGCATGCCTACCGGCAGGAGGCGCTGATGCAGATTACAGTAGCGCAGGAGGAGGCTAAAACCAGCTTTCCCATAGCTGACCTTGAGCTGGTTCACCCTGAAGGTACGGCTGATGCATTTGAGAGTGAAGCTACATTGCAGGCTGCATTTAGCGCCAGCCGGGGGCGCGATATGGCGGCAGGGCGCACGCTGGTCGGGCCGCACCGTGCTGATCTTGAGGCAAGTTACCGGGCTAAGGGCATGGCGGCGCGGGATTGCTCGACCGGCGAGCAAAAGGCCTTGTTGATCTCATTGATCCTTGCCAATGCCCGTGCTTTGCAACGGAGTTTTGGCGCACCACCAATCCTGCTACTTGATGAGATTGCCGCACATCTGGATGCAGATCGCCGTGCGGCTTTATATGATGAAATATGCGCCTTGGGTGCGCAGGCCTTCATGACTGGCACCGGTGCCGAATTGTTTGAAGCGCTGGGCGCGCGGGCAGCATGGGTTGAGGTGGGTGAAAGGGATGGCATCTCCCATATTGGCCCAACCCAGCCACCATAGTTTTTTCCGATACCCGCCCCTAAATCTTGTGCCTTCTGCGTGACAATCCCTAGACTAAACCGTATATGTTGTGGCTAAATATACAGGAATGCAGGCATGGCCGAAAACCAACAGACCTCAGAAGAATATGGCGCGGAATCTATCAAGGTTCTCAAGGGCTTGGAGGCCGTTCGCAAACGGCCTGGCATGTATATCGGTGATACGGATGATGGCTCGGGTCTGCATCATATGGTTTATGAGGTGGTGGATAACGGCATTGACGAGGTGCTGGCGGGCCACGCTGATGCGGTCACCGTCATAATTCACGCTGACAGCTCTGTTTCGGTTAGCGATAATGGCCGGGGAATTCCGGTGGGCATTCATGAGGGAGAGGGCGTTTCTGCCGCTGAGGTCATCATGACGCAGCTGCATGCCGGCGGTAAATTCGACAGTAATTCTTATAAGGTTTCCGGCGGCCTGCATGGCGTTGGCGTATCGGTGGTGAACGCGCTTTCAGACTGGCTGGAGCTGCGCATCTGGCGTGATGGCAAGGAACATTACGCAAGGTTTGAACATGGCGATACGGTCGAGTCTCTGCGCGTTGTGGGCGATGCGAATGGCCGCAAGGGCACCGAAGTGCGGTTTCACGCCTCGACAGGCACGTTTTCTGACCGCGATTTCATCTTCAAGACGTTGGAAAACCGGCTGCGCGAACTGGCATTTCTGAATTCAAGCGTGCGCATCGTTCTGAGGGATGAACGCCCGGCACAAGCGCTGACCTCCGAGCTTTACTATGAGGGCGGCGTCAAGGAATTTGTCAAATACCTTGATCGCCACAAAGCGCCGATGATTGAGGAGCCGATTTTCATCATTGGCGAGAAAGATGGCATCACCGTTGAGGTGGCCATGTGGTGGAATGACAGCTACCATGAAAATGTACTGCCCTTCACCAACAACATCCCGCAACGTGATGGCGGCGCCCATCTGGCGGGATTTCGCGGTGCCTTGACCCGTTCGATCAACCTTTACGCAAACTCATCTGGCATTGCCAAGCGCGAGAAGATCAACTTTACCGGCGATGATGCCCGCGAGGGGCTGACCTGTGTTTTGTCGGTGAAAGTGCCAGACCCGAAATTCTCTTCACAAACCAAAGACAAGCTGGTCAGCTCCGAGGTGCGTCCGGCAGTTGAGGGTCTGATGAATGAGAAGTTGAGCGAATGGTTTGGCGAGAACCCAGCCAATGCAAAACTGATCGTCGGCAAAATAATTGAGGCCGCCCATGCCCGTGAGGCCGCTCGTAAAGCGCGCGAAATTACCCGCAAGAAAAGCGCGCTGGACATTGCATCTCTGCCCGGAAAACTGGCCGATTGTCAGGAGAAAGACCCGGCCAAGCGCGAGCTGTTTCTGGTCGAGGGCGACAGCGCTGGCGGCTCAGCAAAGCAAGGCCGGTCGCGTCATAATCAGGCAGTGCTGCCGCTGCGCGGTAAAATTCTCAATGTCGAGCGGGCGCGTTTTGACCGGATGCTGTCCAGCCAGGAGATTGGCACTCTGATCACAGCGTTGGGCACCGGCATTGGCCGCGATGAGTTTGATATTTCTAAGCTGCGCTATCACAAAGTTATCATCATGACCGATGCGGATGTTGATGGCGCGCATATTCGCACGCTTTTGTTGACATTTTTCTTTCGCCAGATGCCCGAGCTGATCGCAGGAGGCTATCTCTATATTGCGCAACCACCGCTGTTTAAGGTCAGCCGGGGCAAGTCTGAAGTCTACCTGAAGGATCAGGCCTCGCTGGAGGATCATCTGGTTGAAATGGGCATCGAAGGCTCCATTCTGAAATTGGCTGACGGGCAGGAACTTGCCGGTGCTGACCTGACCCGCGTGGTTACGGCTGCGCGCAATTTCAAGCGGGTGCTGGATGCCTTTCCAACCCATTATCCGCGCAGTATTCTGGAGCAGGCTGCCCTTGCCGGGGCGTTTGATTCGGGCAAGGCTGATGCGGATTTGCAGGCTGTTGCCAATAATGTGGCGCAGCGGCTGGACCTCGTGGCAGAGGAATATGAGCGCGGCTGGCAGGGGCGGATCACACAGGACCACGGCATCAAGCTGGCCCGCATTCTGCGCGGAGTTGAAGAAGTGCGCACATTGGACGGCGCGGTTTTGCGTTCAGGTGAGGCGCGCAGGCTTTCCGAGGTATCGCTCGAGACCCGCGATATTTATGACAACGCTTCACAGATGGTTCGCAAAGAACGTCAGGTGCAAATCCACGGGCCTATGGGGCTTCTCAGAGCGGTGTTTGCCGAAGGTGAGCGCGGCCTGACATTGCAACGCTATAAAGGTCTGGGCGAAATGAACCCGGAACAGCTTTGGGAAACCACGTTGGATGCTGAGGCACGTACATTGTTGCAGGTGCGGGTGGATGACCTTGCCGAGGCTGATGACATTTTCACCAAACTGATGGGTGATGTGGTTGAGCCGCGGCGTGAGTTCATTCAGCAAAACGCGCTGAGTGTGGAGAATCTGGATTTTTAAAGCACCCGTTTGAACTACTGTCTGATCAGCAGGAAATAACCTACAACCTTGCAGAATTTGGCTTTAGAAAGTCTGGCGCTTTTAGCTGTGCCATAGGTTTAGGCTTAACAAGGGGCGGCTTTTAAGCGGCCATCAGGCAACCCTCATGTTGCCGGGCCACATGGCGTGCTGCCCCCGAGCCTTCAGGTTGATCCAGATGCAGATTGGGGGACAGTTTTAAAAACGCGGCCTGAATTTCCCGGTCGCCTGAAGAAGCCGCATGCTGTGGATGATAGCTTTCGCTGGGAATTCCCGCTGCCATGACAATTTCATGCCGGTCAAACAGCAGGTGGAAATATGTGACCTCTCCGCCGTCAACAATGCGGATGGTGTCACCGTTTATCAGGTATTTAGCAGCGACCAACGCCTCATCAACCCCCATGTAAAGCTCGGCCTGCCAGCCTGAAATCAGCATCCTGTGCTGTTGTGAAACCATCATGTCCGTATCATTTCCCAATGCGCCCTTTTGGATGAGCACAGGCGCGCTTGCGCCCTCGGCAGCAAAGGTTGAGCTGCCAATCCACAAGACCGGCTTCAGGCCTTTGTCGCGGGTCATGATCAAATCACCTTTTGCAATATCTTCAATTCGGCAAGGGCCCTTTCCGGTTTCAATCATCGTGCCAAGGGTAAAGCAGGTTGGCCCAATATCAGGTATATTAAGCGGCCCTTGCCCGGAAACCCAGGTGGTTGAAACCAATACGCCATCTTGCAGTACCTGGCCATCATTCGGGGTGAAAACCTGCCGCCCGTCGGCCAGATAAAAAGTGATGCCTGTATAGGTTACATTGCCAATACCGGGCACATTAATTGTGACCACATCGCCGGGGAACGACCTGGAGATGTCTGAGCCATCAACGCTGTCACCATCAAACCGGTCAAAATCAAGATCATCATTTTGGTCTGTTATCTCAAGGCGCGTGAAATTTATCGCCGTCCCTGCCGGTGGCGGGTTGAACGGATCAAACAGAAAAAATTGATCAGTATAGATGGTTGGCATCGGGTGGCTCCTTTCTGGCACCAAACGGGAACAATCATTGAATCACATAGAGTTGGGGCATCTATATGAAGCAATTAGGGCAATTTTACGTAAAATTGCCCTAAAATGGTGGAATCACTACGGTTTTGACATTGTCACACCACGGAATGGTAAACCCCAAACCGTATTCCCAA